>JAIEOS010000060.1 GCA_019750295.1 Bdellovibrionales bacterium
TCACCGACGGCGACACGAGGATTGGTGGCACTGATGGATATGGAGGCCGTCATCGGTGGAGCTGCGAGCCATTTCGGGGGTCCCTCAGCTTTTGCCGAAATGATGTCCGCGATTTTTGGTTACATGTTTTGGCAGGCTCAAAAACAAAAAAGAGAATGGCACCAGTTGTTTCATTTTGTGAATGATGCCGGTCATTGCGAAAATGGTCTTTATGCTCTCAAAGCCAATTACAAAGTCGCCGGACTTGATATCGAACATCTTCGGCATTTTAGAAGTATTGATAGCGTCCTTACGGGTCACGGCGAAGCTCATTTATTTCCGCAGTCCGTTTATATTAGCAACGGGCCATTAGGATCTGGAATTCCCCAAGCTCAGGGGCTGGCCGCCGCTGAATCTTTGAGTGATTCACCGCGAACTACGGTGGTTGCGATCTCTGACGGCGGCTGCATGGAAGGCGAAGCTCGCGAAGCCTTTGCGGCGATTCCTGGCTTAGCGGCCAATAAAAAGTTAGGTCCCGTTCTGTGTATGATCAGTGACAACAATACAAAGCTGTCGGGCCGTATCGATAAAGATAGTTTTTCGATGACTCCGACTTTCGCTTCTTTAGCGGCGCAAGGTTGGAATGTGATTACCGTCGGTGACGGACATGACCTCCAAGGTGTTTTTACGGCCATTGAACAAGCGATGGATGCACTTAAAAAAGATCCAAAGACTCCCGTCGCTCTCTGGTGCAAAACCATCAAAGGAAAAGGTGTTAAGAAAACGGAAGAGTCTGCATCGGGAGGACACGGTTTTCCTCTCAAAAAATATGACGAGCTTCCTGCATTTTTAACCGAGATTTTTACGGCTCAAGAAATGCCCCAACCTTTAAAAAGATGGCTCGACGATTTAGTCGCTCGCGAAACGAAAAAATCGACGGCGTCGTCATCTTCGGTAAAGAAAGAGAAAGTTCAAGATGGCGTGAGCAAAGCTCTCATTGAAGCGGTCGAGAAGCATCAGCTCCCGGTCATTTCTATTTCTGCGGATCTTCAGGGCTCTACCGGCGTCGAAAATTTCAGAAAAAAATTCCCCGCCCACACTTTCGAAGTTGGAGTGGCCGAGTCGAACATGGTGAGCATGGGCATAGGTTTATCCAAGCAGGGTTACTTGCCGGTGGTGGACACCTTCGCCCAATTCGGTGTCACTAAAGGTGCGCTACCCTTAATCATGAGTGGACTTTCCGAAGGACCGGTCCTGGGAATTTTTTCTCACACCGGGTTTCAAGATGCGGCAGACGGGGCCTCTCATCAAGCGTTGGCGTATCTCGCGATGTCTGGCTCTATTCCCCATGTTGAGACCTATTGCTTAACTTGTAGCGAAGAGGCCTATCATTTGGTTTCTCAAGCGCTTCAGCAGATGGCCGAAGACAAAAAACGCGGCGTCGCCGGAAAGAGTTATTTGTTCTTCCTCGGACGCGAAACGTTCCCGCCCCAGTTTAATGAGTCCGCCACTTACAAGTTGGGGAAGGCCCATGTCATCTCCGATCGTTTAGAAAATGCACCTCAAAAAGTGATGATCGCTGTCTCTGGTTCACTGGTGACTCAGGCTTTAGAAGCGCAGGAAAAGCTCGCTCAGAAAAATATCGGATCCATTGTGGTGAATCCGGCCGTTATGAATCGTCCCGATGTCGAATTTTTCGCGAAGTGGTTACCCAAGGCCGATGGAAATCTCGTGACTTTAGAAGACCATCGAGTGATTGGTGGGATGGCATCGGTGTTAGTGCAAGAGCTGTTAACTCATGATGTGAAGATCACCAAACTACGGTCGCTGGGAGTTGGAGATGAGTTTGGTCGGAGTTCCTACACCGCCAAGGACCTTTACAAGCTTCATGGTTTAGATGCCGACGCGGTTGTTAAAGCTGTCACTCACTAAGGGGGTATCAGTATGGGCTTTCGAATCCTCATCACGATCTGTTTCGTTTTCTCCGTCCGCAGTTCCCAGGCGCAATTTTCCTGGGACAGATGTTCTGATGCCGAAGGATATTTTAAAACAGAGAATGGCATTGTCGTGAGCCCAGAGGCCGATCCCGGCGAAAGTATCTTCATTGAAAAAGTTCTCAAATCAATGCCGGTCAAAACAATCACTGGAACCTGTGAGTCCGTAAAGAACTCAAACTCTTACGTTTACATGCAGGAGAACTTGTCCTTCGAGGTCTATCAGATGAGCATTGACGGCTGGGTCGTTAGAAATATCGACATGCTTTGCACGCGCGGTTCATACAATTACGATCTCGCTCTCGGAGTGTCATCAGACGCGATCGTCAGTGCTGAGGGCCAAGCGAACGGGTCCATTGGGGATGATGGTGTTTCTTTTACTTTTGATTATGCT
>JAIEOS010000061.1 GCA_019750295.1 Bdellovibrionales bacterium
ACAAATGCGGAGGCCAAAGTGCTGACGGCCGTATTGAAGGGAGTTGAGGCGGTAGTTCCCGGCCCAAAAGTTAAAAATGTTTGGCGTCCATTGAGAGATTCCACCAAGGATTGACCAATGACTCTGAGAATTTGGATACGAGCTGAAGCTTCCGAAACGCCAATCTCGTCGAGAACTCCCGTGGCACCTTTTGCAATCACCGGTAAAATTTGGACCAAGTCCACCGAATTTGCTGTCACTTCCCTTTGCAACGCATCGGTGGCTCCTTGGATGATCTGAGCAATCTGCTCTTCACTCAATGTCACCGAAAGAACGTTGATCTCGCTATCGCTATTTTTATTATTCAGCATCAAAAATATCTTGCTAGAAATTGAAGATGCAGAGGCCTGAGAGAGATCGTCTTTCAATTCGGACAATACCGATCCCGAAAGTGAGCTTCTACTCCCGGAGGAGCAACCTGCGGTGAATAAGGGCGTTATTAAACTGAACATCAATGCTGCTTTACCTATGGTGGTGTACTTTTTCATTTTCCCTCGTTTTTGTTAATTTTTTTTAACTTCAACATATCGGTTATTTTGAGGGAAAAATTATGGATTGTGGAATTTTAAAAGCTCAGAATGAGTAAAATGCACAAAGGTCGAGTGAGTGAATTTAGCAACAGAAGATCAAAGCCTCGTTTTTGTTTGAGGGAAGAGTAGCGTTTGGTATCACTTGTTAGCGGTATTCAGAATATTGAATTTTAATGGCGGAGACGGGCAGATTCGAACTGCCGGAACTGGTTATCCCAATTCGGTTGTTTAGCAAACAACTGGTTTCAGCCACTCACCCACGTCTCCGTAAAACATGATTTTTAGCTGTAGGCTCAACTTGCCACAGGCCTTTTGAGCGATCAATAGTTTTCCGGGAATAGCTTTCGCTCGATCGTTTCGATCACAGTGTGCAATAGGGCCATGTGTATCTCCTGAATCCGATCGGAAGTGGAACCAGGCACAATAATCGAAAGATCTGCGAGGGATTTCATTTTTCCGCCGCCTTTACCTAGCAGGGCAATTGTATAAATTCCCATCTCTTTGGCTTTTTCGACCGCCGTAATGATGTTCTGAGAATTGCCACTGGTGGAAAGCCCGATTAATGCATCGCCCTTTCTCCCTAAACCCTCAAGTTGGCGCGAAAAGATGTGTTCAAAGCCGTAGTCGTTGGTGACACAGGTCACATGCGAGGCGTCTCCAAGGGCCAGAGCTCCTAAGGGTCGTCGATCTTTTTGGTAGCGACCGGTCAGTTCTTCGGCGAAATGCATCGCGTCACAATGGCTCCCGCCGTTGCCGCAAATAAACACTTTTCCACCGCGTTCGTAAATCTCTGTCAGTTGGGCGCTAAATTTTTGCAGAACGTCCCAGGTTCCCGGAGTCTCACAGAACTGTTTTAATAAAGTTTGAGCATCAGAAAGGCTTTGTCGCCACACTTGTAGATTATCCATAGCCGAGTATCTTACACCAGAGAGTACTTGCTTTTAAATACAAAAAATTTTAAACCCAACGTTTCCATTTTGGAAAGTTGACTCATCGTGCGCCGGTAGCTCAGCTGGATAGAGTACATGACTACGAATCATGTGGTCGGAGGTTCGACTCCTTCCCGGCGCACCACTTTTTCTTTACCTCAGTTACCCATTCATTCTTACTCGTAAAAGTCTAGATAAACAGAAATTATCTAGACATGTGTTAATCTTTCTTAAGGCTCGTGCAATAGAACTCGCGTTTGATCTTGAAAGATTTTCCATAAATTGACAGGTTCTCGATGCTCTAGAAAAATCAGTACAACACCAACAATAGAAGCTGAATCATGGAATGTGAAAAGTTCTTTAAATTTCTTCGGGACCACCCTGACTACTTTTGGGAAGGAAGCTTTCAAAACGAGTTTTTCACCTTAAAAAGTTCGCAAGTGGAAAATCAGAATTTTAGCACCGTTGTTTTGGATCATGACATCGAATTGGCGGGGAGAATCATCCATTACGCTCGATTTGCTCAGGTCCATCATAAAACTTCGTATTTTGATTGGCCCGTGCATGGGTATAATTCTGCCGATGAAGTCGCCACTCGACGATTCGAATTTAATGGGAAGGATCTTGTGCACTTGAGGGTCCGCATACATCTGCAGCGAATGGAAAAGCTGGATACGCTGATTCCCAAGATGGACAATCATACAATGAATGCCATCTCTGACACCGTGATCATTTGTGATGCCGAACCTGGAGATTACCGTTCACTTAAAATTCTTTACGCCAATCGGGCGTTCGAAGGTTTGACGGGGTACAGTCGTGATGAAGTGATTGGTCAAACTTTTGATATTCTCCCCGGACCTCAAACATCTCAAGAGGAGCTCCACAAGCTTCACCTTGGAGTAAAACACTGGAAGCCCGCATCTGCAGAACTCATCAATTATAAAAAAAACGGAGAAACTTTTGTGTCAGAGGTTCGGATTTCTCCGGTTTCCGACGAAACGAATTGGTTCACCCACTGGGTTGTGATCCAAAGAGATATTACCGAATTTAAAAAGTTGCGTGAGCAGCAAATGCAGCACAATCACCGAGAGCGTTTGGCGCAGATAGGGGAGCTAGCCGCGGGTGTCGGTCACGAAATTAATAATCCTCTGGCGGTCATTTCCGGGTATGTTCAACAGATTCGTATTTTGCATCAGCAACGTGGGTTACTGGATGAGAGTTCAATGGCCAAGTTTCATAAAATTAATATCGCTCTTAAGCGAATCACCAGCATCATCAACGGCCTAAGAGGGCTTGCTCGGGTCGATGCCGTTGAGCCCCATCCATTTAATGTCATTGATGCAATTGATCAGTGTATATCTCTAATGAGAGACGTTTATGCGAAATACAGCATTAACCTTGTTGTTGAATACGATGAGCCGGAGATATGGATCAATGGGGATATGGGGAAGTTTCAGCAGTGCATCCTTAATCTTGTCACAAATGCGAAAGACGCTGTTCTCTCTTCGCTCATTAAGAATATTTCCATTTCGGTGTCGATTAAAGACAAGCATGTTTATATTTCGGTCAAAGACTCCGGTACGGGAATTTCCGAAGATATTCGCGAAAAAATCTTTAATCCTTTTTTTACGACAAAACCCGTGGGGCAAGGAACGGGCATGGGACTTAGTCTAACTATGTCTTTGGTCAAAGAAATGAGTGGAGAACTCAGTGTTGTCTGCCATAACGTAGGTTCTGAGTTTACCTTGCGGTTTCCCGTGTTTTCTCCTCCAGCCGTGCAGAATGACTTTTTTAATTTCGAAGAGACATTGGCGTTAATACCTCCACTGAATTCCGTTCCGACGGGGACTATTGCAGAGAACCCATTAACAAAATACGTGGCAATGGTGGTTGATGATGAGCCCGATCTTCGCGATATTCTCTGTGAGATGTTAGCTGATTTAGGATTTAAGGTTTTGAGTGCTTCGAATGGAAGAGAGGCGCTTGAGCGAATACGGGTCCATCCCATTGATGTGCTGATTACCGATTCGCAGATGCCAATTATGAATGGAGAAAAACTCATCGCTGAGATCGAAAAGTTAAATGGGGCAAAGCCACCCAAAGTCTTTTTGGTGACCGGCAGAGTGATCGCGGAGTCCCAAGAAAGTGGCTCCGCTCCCGAGGTCCGACTGGGTGGCTTTATTGAACCCATCCGCCTCACAAAACCTTTTGATCTTAAATCTTTCCGCGATACCTTAACTAAAATGTTCACAGAGGATAAAGCATCTTCTTCGCTAGAGACTCGATCCTGTAATTGATTCGTTGTCGAAGTAAACAGTTGAGCCGTTGATTCTACCTTGCTAGATTAAACGCTATGTTGGTTTTTAAAACGGCGAAAGTCAGTCAATCTCAAGTGATTGCAGATCTTGTCAACTCGGCCTACCGAGGGGATAGCTCGAAAGCGGGTTGGACCACCGAGGCCGATATTCTGGGGGGCCAGCGCACCGATGCGGTCGGCATCGAGGAAATGATTCGCAACCCTAAGTCTCGGATAGAATTGATGTTCGAGGGAGAAGATCTATTAGGCTGTGTTTATCTAGAACATAAAGATTCGATAACGGCTTACCTTGGAATGTTGACAGTGAATCCCCGGCTCCAGGCACAAGGTTATGGGTCACGAATGTTAACTCATTGTGAGTCTATAGCTCGAAGTTGGGGCTGTGGATATCTGGTGATGGATGTCATTCCCCTACGCCGCGAGCTGATCGAATTCTATGAGCGTAAGGGATATCTTATAACCGGAGAGGAAAAGCCCTTTCCCGAACATGATCCTCATTTTGGGCTTCCTAAAGTCAGCGGATTAAAACTCATTGAGTTGAAAAAAGGCCTTTAACGTTATTCATCGGCCATGCCCGATTCATCACCGGCGGCATTGGCATCACTTCCTTTTTTCTTCATTTGCATCCGACGCTTCTTCATCATGCGCATTTTTTTATTTTGCTGTTGGCCTTCGTCGCCGGAAGCCGTCGCGTCTTGATCGGAGGTCGCAGGTTCGCCACCGTCTTCACTAGCGATCCCTCTCCTCTGTCGCATCTTCATGCGTTTTTTATTAAATCGAGGATTATCTTCGGGGGCGGCGCCATCCTCTAGCATTGGTCCTTCCTCCGAATTTTCGCCAACGGAATCTTGATCACGATTCATTTTTCTTTTCTTTTTCATCATCATTTTTTTCTTGGCTTGATTTTTACGACCTTCTTTAAAGGCCTGTTGATCTTGATCACCGCCCTCGCCTCCAGAATCGTTGTCTCGGTTCCCAAATTTGCCGCGCTTTCTTCGATTTTGTCTTTGCGATGCATTTTCTCGAGGAGCACCGTCATCAGAGTTAACTTCCGAGTCCGAAACATTCGAAGTGGAGCCGGAACTATCGACAGAATTGTCAGTAGAGGCGGAAGAAGGTGGAGGAACGGGCGGAGCGTTTTCCTCTTCGTCGTCCTGAGCCCATGCCAATGTGCTTGTTAAAATTAGGCTCATTATTAAGATAATAAATTTATTCATCATGTCTCCCTTTTTCCGAGTCTTTAGAATACCATTCCACGAAAACGCGTCCAATCGCATTCCCATAACTCGATAAAGGTCTTAGGAAAATGTATCAATATAAGACGAAGGTGTATGCCTCAACTTATGTGATTCAATAGTAGGGTGGGTTGTCCGATAATGGGGGGATGGACAACAAATCGAAAAACCCAGCGCAACTTCATTTTAAACCGGGCGACGATCTCGAACTTTTTGCCAAAATTGATGGGGAAACTTGTCCGTGGATTGATCTCACTCAAATTCTACCCGAAGAAGGGAGAGCGCTCGACGCACTGACCTTATTCAAAAAAAATTTAGAGAGTTCCCATTCATTGATTGAGTTATTGCATCAAATGAAAAATTACGAATCCGTGACGGCTCAGGGAGTTTTTATGGGGGCAGTTATGTTTTATGGTCGATTTTTCAATCACGGCTCGCCATGGAGCGAGCAGCTTTCCACGATGCTGAAGTCGACCACGATTCATCATGAGGTTCTTGAGTTTTACAAACACGCGCAGTCTTTTGCTGGAAGTACAAAATTTGAGTCGGCGAAATCTTCGGTTTTACTCCATCCCCGAAATCGTGAAATCGTTGGCGTTGGGGATTACAGCGTGAAAGCCTCATTTTTCGATGATAAATTTTTAAAAGATTTTGCTGATCACTTGAGTTTGATTTTAGAATCGGCCAATTCGAGACTGTCCGAACTCAAAAAAGAGATTCACCTCAAATTAAGGTCGATGGATATTGAGTTGCTGTACGGGCAGGCGATTTATGGTGACCTACCTATAGTTATTTAAATGAAAATGGCCGAACGGTGTCGGCCATCTACTAGTTTGATCATCAGTAAAAAGCTTAGTTCCCTTTTACGATGGTGCAATACTTAGCAAAGAATCCAAGAATGTTTGTAGAGTGACCGTCTACAGAGCTTACCGTAGTAATGTTACCGTCTTTTTTAGCAGCTTGGAGTGAAGCATCGCCCATGGCAACGATTCCAAGGATCGACTGAGCGCAAGCCATACCGGTTTTACTAGCTCCAGAAGCATCGGTTGCGTTTTGAGCAAATTTAACATCACTGTAAATGACGCCAACAACGGGCTTTGCAGCGCTAGCGCAACCAGTTGCAAAAATAAGAGCTCCTAATGCAAATACGATATTTTTCATTTTAATCTCCCTGATAATCATGCACTT
>JAIEOS010000062.1 GCA_019750295.1 Bdellovibrionales bacterium
GTGCACGTGAAGGAACTCAAAAGCGAAAAGATTTTCGATCTTCCACTCACCCATTTTGCCAAGATCACTTACAACAATGGTTCTACAGCTAACGTCCATCTTCGTGGTGGAGATATCTATCAGATCAATCAAGTGGTCTTTGAATCTGTAGAGATGACAGAAGCTTTAGAGTCCCTTCGGAATCTTCTCACGATAAACCACTGATTCATCATTACTAACCCACCGGCCGCCCAAATGAACATAAAGCCAAAGAGCTTTGTTCGCGACAGCGGCTCTCCGAAAATAACGGCTCCACTCAAAAATTGAAAGCTTGGGGAAAGAAACTGAAAAAAGCCCATCATGTAAAACGGAAGTCGTTGGGCCGCTTCGGTAAAGAATATGAGCGGCAATCCCGTCACAATCCCTCCGCCCACCAAAAGCATTAGCGTCGGATAAAATGAATCCCCCCACTGGAATGGCGCAGATCCAGACAACGGCTCCAAAAATAGCAAGAGAGCGATGGTCAGCGGGAGAAGTATCATCGACTCGTACTGGTTGGATTCCAATGCGGGAACCGTAACTACTTTTTTGGTAAGACCGTAGAGAGAGAAAGATCCAGCTAAAAACAAAGCCAGCCACGGAATCTCTCCCTGACTCACCGAAATGATCATCACCCCAACTACGGCCAACCCGGTCGCTAGCTTCTGAGATAAGTTTAAAACTTCTCCTAAAATAAAAACACCCACCAAAATATTGAGAATGGGATTGATAAAATATCCCAAGCTACTTTCTAAAATGCGATTGTTATTCACCGCATAGATATAGACAAACCAGTTGGCCATGAGAAACAAAGAACCAATCGAAAGACGTACTAAGTGAGTTCTATTTTCGGGCCAGAATAAGGTGAATTTCCTTTTCTTATAAATAAGGATCGAGCAGTAGAATAGAAATGCCCACACGACGCGATGACAAAGAATTTCTAGCGGAGGTACATGCTTGATCAGTTTCCAGTAGATCGGGAAAAATCCCCAACAAGAATAGGCAGCAATTGCGTAGAAGTAGCCCAAACGGTGGGTCATAAACGTGTAATACCTTATTTGTAACAAAAATCGGAAAGTTTGATTTTTTCGTGAATGCGGTTGTTCTTATCACAAACTATTGCGCCTTCAAAGCTTTCCGAAGTTTTATCTGCATCCCATACAAAGTGAGAAAAGCGAAGAACATTACCACTTTCAATCCTGACGTCATCCAGATTGGACCCACAGGTATTGATCTCTAATTTTTTCGTTTTAGACTTAAATCCTTTGGCACAGTTCATCGTAACGACGACAGCGTAAGGTTTACTGACGGGCTCAGCCTCTAGGCGTTCCACAAGTTTCACCTCCACGGTTCCTAGATGAGCTTTCCGAAGCTGCGCCTTAGGCAGTGCCGCCTGGACATAAGCCGTAAACAGTAACAGTGCAAGTACGATGATCTTCATACTCCCAATCATAAAGGCGGGCTTATATTTTATAAAGTTGATAATTATTTACACTGCCTTAATCTAGTGACTATGACATCCTTAAATAAAACTCCTCGGGCGCGCCTCCTAAAATTATTTATATTCGCACTTCTCATGCCATCGTTCGCACTTGCAAAATTTGACAAAAGTGAACTGCAGAATTTAATGGACACCTACGTCAATCAGGTCTCGAGAGCTTCTTTTTCAAATATTCCGCACACCGACGAGTTCAGAGCGATGTTAGATATCGACAAAGAAAAATTCAAAGAATGCGCAAAGGCTGTCTGTAAAGTCAAATTTGTTAAAGAGCCTACCGCAATCAATATGGGCGGCGAAGAAACTATTCGTATGAATGTTCAAGTTCTCAAGGGAAAAAAAATCATTGGGCCACCTGACTCTTGTTACTTTGCCATTCGCGAAGATAAAAAAATGAAACTCGATAGCTTTGCTACAGACTGCGATCAGTAGTCGTTGCATTGAGCCAGGGCGGACCTTCCCCCAACTCTAGATCAGGATCTCGGCCCAAGCTTATAAGACGTTCGCGCTCTAAAGGTAGAAACATCAACTGGTCGGCTAAAGCTAAATCATCATCGCTTTCTGGGGCAGAAACACATAAACTCTCTGGAGTGTAGGCAAAGGGATTACAAATCGCTATTTTCATTCCACTTGTATCACCCATACGCTCTAACCACTCAACGAGCTTAAGAGGTCTCGCGGGCTCCACAGCAGGATCGATGATGTACTTCTCATTGTCGACTCTAACGATGGGTGCCACATGAAACCACCAACCGACATAACCATATTCGCTGTTATCGGTCTTCACCATGAGGTCACCAAAAACAAAAATTTTGCTGACCGGCTCCGACGTCCACTTGATCAGATTGTCATTCATGAGAGAGGCCCGGGCATAACATCCATCATCTGGGAACATCCAAGATTCTCGGCGGAGCGAATCCTCTTTTTCTGGATCGTTAATAAACCGCTCATCTCTTAATCTCTTGAAGCGGCTTTCTAATTCTTCATAAGACGCCCAGGGCGTGACTTTCACAAACGATGCTTTGTCTATGTTTTTTGCAACATTCACTACCGTGTCTTGAGAGGCAAATCCTTGAGTCTCGCGAAGTTTGTTTTTAAGCCCATCAATTTTAGAGCTCGATCTTTCGCCGAACGGGCGAGCCGCAGAAAGAGTTTGTCCAAATGCGTTCAAGCTCAAAATACTTATAAACAAATGTAGGATAAGAATTTTCATACGATGCCCCCATACGGTTGCTCACGGTTTGCCATCAAATTGATTGATAATCAACTCTTGTTCGGATATTTTTGGCCATGCTTTTTCTGACTCAAACTTTCGTGGCCTTGGTGGGAATTCAACATTTGATTTTTATGGTTCTCGAAATGTTTTTTTGGGACCATCCTATAGGTCGAAAAATTTTTAAGACCTCCGTTCCATTTTCTTCAGAATCCCGAGCTCTCGCCGCGAATCAAGGGCTTTATAATGGCTTCCTCGCCGCTGGTTGCTTCTGGTCTCTTCTCGCCAATGAATCTCTTACATTTCCTCTGATGTTTTTCTTTCTCAGCTGTATCTTTGTTGCAGGAATTTTTGGAGCACTGACCGTGTCACGTGCGATTCTCTTTGTGCAGGCAGCTCCTGCTTTTATCGGATTAATACTTATTTTCCTGGTTCGAGGCCCCCTATGACTCATCTTTTCGATCATCTTCATCCCTACGAGAACATCATCTGGGATTGGAACGGAACGCTCCTCAACGACGTGGAATATGCTGTGGGGAAAATTAATTCTCTTTTAGCTCCTCGCCAACTTCCAACCCTCGATGTGCAGAGTTACCGAGAACGGTTTTGCTTTCCGATCCGAAAATACTACGACACTTTGGGCTTTAATTTCGAAAGTGAGACGTTCGAACAAGTCGCCTTCGAATTTGTTGATTCTTTTATGCGAGACTACAAATCCTGCGAGCTTTTTCCAGAATCACGACATTGGCTTGAGCACGTCAAATCTTCTGGACGATCCCAATCCATTCTGTCCGCCACAGATCAGGACAGCTTAAACCAGATGATGGAGCACTATGGACTCTTACCGCTCCTCGACCACATCTACGGGATTGGTGATAAATTTGCCGCCACCAAAGTGCATCGCGGTAAAGAGTTAATGGAAAAGACAAATATGGAGCCCCGTAAGACTCTTCTTATTGGGGATACCGATCACGATTTAGAGGTGGGCCAAGCCATGGGCGTCGACGTACTTTTAGTGACCCACGGCCACCAGTGCGTTAAAAAGCTCCAAAGTTTACACCATTTCACCTACTCTCCTCACCGCACTCCGACGTCCAGAGGCAAATAACCACCACTTGGTACCCCGCGAGATGGGCCAAACCTTTACTTTCTCAAGGGAAACACCATAATTTGAGTGTGATGGAGGCATTTCAATGCAAATGTTAAAACGTATCTTCCTTTTTGGTTTAATTAACATATTAATCATAGCGACGATCTCTGTCGTTATGAATATCTTTGGGGTTCGCCCTTACCTCGAGCAAAATGGTATCAACTACACCAGCCTACTTATTTTCTGTACGATCTGGGGCTTTGGCGGCGCCTTTATATCCCTCGCACTTTCACGAGTGATGGCGAAAGCGATGATGGGTGTAAAGTTGATTGATGCCAATGATCCCAATGCGGATCATCGTATGTTGGTTCAGCGTATTTATGGTTTTGCCAAACAAGCGGGACTCCAAACGATGCCAGAAGTGGGAATTTACGAATCTCCCGAGGTCAACGCATTCGCGACCGGACCGACGAAGAATCGTTCGCTGGTCGCAGTGTCTCGAGGCCTTTTAAATTCGATGAATCAAACCGAAACCGATGGGGTTTTAGCTCACGAGGTCTCTCACATCGCTAATGGCGATATGGTCACGATGACTTTGCTTCAAGGCTTAATTAACGTTTTTGTCATGTTCTTTGCGCGCATCATCGCTTTTGGCGTGAGCCAAACGGTGGATGAAAACAAACGGTACATGGTGAACTTTGGAGTGATATTGGTTTGCGAAATTCTCCTTGGTCTTTTAGGTCTGATGGTCCTCGCGGCGTTCTCTCGTTATCGCGAGTTCCGTGCCGACGCTGGTAGCGCGCGATTGGCAGGAACGCATGCGATGGTGTCGTCCCTTCAAGCTCTGCAAAGAACCATGCAACGAACTCTGCCGCACAACCGCGCGGAAGAGTCCCCGGCCATCGCGAGTCTCAAAATTTCTGGGAAAGCGGGAGGTTTATTAAGTTTATTTTCGACCCATCCCTCTTTGGAAAAGCGCATCGAGGCTTTGCAGAAACGCCAGTATGTCTAATTTTAGGGGCGAGATTCTCTCGCCTCTATGATCTGAATAAACTTCAGTGCCGACCTCAAATCGACATGAAATCTCTTCGCTAACATCTCATCTCCCGTGTTGATATAAGTCCTCCTCGGGGGTTCGGGGTGCTTCAACTTACATTTATTTTTTTAATTTTAAGCTCATCGGTTTCTTTTGGGCTTCCGCGCCTTATCGATTTTTCAACGGATACATCTTACAATCGTAAAAGTTTATTCGTGGACGGTATAGAGTATCCCGCTCTCTCTTATATCCAAAATCCGGTGCCCTACAATGAGGAGTTCACCTTTGACCAACTTACCGAATTGATCGCCGAGAAAAAATTAAATACTATCGAAAGCGTCATTTCCCACCTGCCCGATTACATGCTCAATCATAACTACATTGTGATGTATCGAAGTCGGAGTTTGCAGAAAGCCTCCATACAAGCACCACGAATCATTACCTTCACGCCAACGGCGCGCTTGATCTTATCTTTTAATGGAGGAAGTCCCGCAAAGGGCGGTCAAGCGATTGAGGTCATTCGTTTTGATGACAGAACTCGCCGATTCGAATTTCGCGAAATTACCTTTAGCAAGAGCTTGGGAAATCCCACCGTCTCGGAACCTAATCCGAAAAAATGTTTAGGCTGCCATCAATCTCCGTCGCGGACCAACATCGACATGCGACCCAACTGGGAGCCCTACAATATTTGGCCAGGCGCTATCGGCAGCAATAATGGGATTGTTACAAGTCCACTCAAAAATGATGGCGGTGTAAAGGCGGTCGCACGTCCTCACGATTCTGTTTTTTTAGAAGAACAACTTTTTGAGAAGGATATTCTTGATCACTTTCTCCAAAAAGTTGCACCAAATAATCCTCGGTACTCATCTCTCGGAATTTTAAACCCAAAAACTCCAACTCATTTCACTCAAGTGATTGCTGTCCTTAATTTTCAACGAGTGGTTCGTCTCATGGCCGAGGAGACTCCTCTATGGGAAGCGCAAAAAGAAATCTACGAGATGCTCGGGCGATGCCATTACTCTTATGATTTGAAGGACGAGAGTTTCTCGCGCCTTTTAGAAAATCACCGCCTGTCGACTCCTGCAGGTCGATACATCAGCTCGGGAGCCTTCGGTGAAGAAAAGATCAGTCAACGTATCACCTGGCTTTTTGAAAGTTTAGGGGTTGATACGTCAGACTGGTCCATGGATTTTGGAACCACCGGTCGCTTTGCATTTATGGAGCGATTCGGCGTTCCCCATCATACGCACATGGCTTACCAAGCTGCGTGGACCAAATCGTTCCCCGAAAGTGAACTCAGTTGCCAAGACCTCGCGGAAATTGCAAAGCCCAAGTTACAAAAGCTGTTCATAAACAAACCGACTTGGACATCGTCAAGCCCATTGCAGTTAGAAATCTCGGCACCGACACTCCTTAAACAATGCTCAAGCTGTCACTCAGATGGCGTTACGGCGCCGCTGATTCCCTTTAATGATCCTCAAAAGCTAAAGATCGTACTCCATTCGCCCTCTAAAAAACAAAAACTGTTGGACGAAATTTTGGAGCGCACCGGGGATATGGCTGATATCGACAATCAAATGCCTCCCAACCGCCGACTCCATTTTGAAGAGCGCGAAGCTCTTAAGAAATACTTAGAGGCCCTCTAAGGCGACTGCGATAGGCAATTCACCTCTTTTGTTAAAAACGAGGGGTGGAAAAGTTCCCCACGATCTGGTCAAAGTGCATTATTTTTCTACTGATCGTGGTGCCATTCCTGCAATACCCAGTAAGTGGAGGATCTATGTATCAGAACAAAGAAGATATTAGTAAACTTGCGGAACTGTTAAAAGACGCCAAGTTCGTAATGTTAACAACTCTTGACGAAGAAGGAGCTCTCAGAAGCCGACCCATGACCTTTCAAGAAATGGAATTCGATGGCGATCTCTGGTTCTTTACTTCGAAGTCCACCACGCAAGCCGAAGACATTACCCGAAGAAACCAGGTCAATATTTCATTATCACAGCCCGAAAAATCAGTTTATCTCTCCCTCACCGGAACCGCCGAACTTGTTGACGACAAAGCGAAAGCCAAAGAGCTTTGGAAACCGACATTAAAAGCTTGGTTTCCCAAAGGTCTACGAGATCCCGATATGACCCTGATAAGGGTAAGCGTTCAAAGTGCGGAACTGTGGCAATCCCCTTCCTCGCAGCTCGTCCAAGCCTTTGCTTTTGCGAAAGCCATTCTTACGGGAAATAGAGCCCATAGAGAACTTGGAACACAGGAGCATATCGAAATTAGTCGTTAGAGATTGGAGCAGGACCAATGTCGAGAACAAATTTGGTCCGGCTAGACTGCACCTCTATTTTTCCGCGAAAAAACCGATGATATTCTAGGTCCTCAGTTCAATTTCAGGATTAGGAGCAGCGAATGTCACTCAACAGTAAACAAGTTAAAATCAAAGAAAAATTACATCTAGTTACAAAAGATCTTAAGGCCGAAAAAATCACTTATCGCACAGAGTGGTTAGGCTTTATTCCCTTTGGGGTCTATTCGCACGTGGAGTGCGCAGGCAAAGATATTTCTAAAGAACTTCCCTCAGAGTGGGAGCTTGCCGATTTTATTGCACTTGAAAAGGCCGGGCATTTGCAAAAATTGGAGGAATGGCGAAATCCCCAGGATGAACATGATAGTAAAATTGTCTTTCAGCTAAAAGCATCGTAAATTATAACCCATGATCTTTTATATTAATGGTCCTTCGAGCAGCGGCAAGTCGGCCGTTGCTCTCGAACTGCAAACAGTTATCCGGTCTCCGGTGCTTTATTTTTCCACTGACAAAGTGATCTATTCTCTTTCCCCCTCGATAATTAATGCAATCCAAGGAAAAGGAAAGTACGAGGTTTCCGTAGACTGGAATTCTCTCTTCCAAGGTTATTTTGATTGCGTTGCCGCACTTTCAAACTCGAAAAATATCGTGATTGCGGATTGTCCAATTTATACCGAAGGCACGTTTAAGATTTATCAACAGAGTCTAGAAAAAATTAAAAATAAGATTGTCGTAGGGCTCAAGTGCCCTCTAGAGGTTCTTCAAGAGCGCGAGTCTCACCGATCCGATCGAGACAAGGGTCTGGCAGAGATGCAATACAAAGATATTCATACATTCCTCAAATACGATCTTATGGTGGACAGCCACGCGCACTCACCTGCCGAGATTGTCCAGATCATTCTCAACATGGACGCTTCACCATTAAAAGCTTAGCTTCGAAAGCTGTCAGTTTCTTATTGTCATTGGCCAGGCAATAGGTGACAACAGAAGTCGGATGAAACTTGAATCCTGGCTCTCACAAGGGCCATACACATTAGCATTATGCAGTAGTTTTTTTGGTTATTATTCCCATTGTGGAGTTGCTACTGCCCTCTACCAAACGGGTTTCCCACCTAGCAAATTGAGTGGCTCTAGTGCCGGAGCCCTCGTCGGCGGAGCCTTAGCCTCTGGCATGTCCCCAGATCAATTCAAAGAACTCGCGTTCTCCATTGAAAAAAAAGATTTTTGGGACCCTCACTTAGGGCTGGGGTTACTTCGAGGAAATAAATTTTTAAATTTAATTCAGGAACACTTAGTCCCCACATTCGAAAAAACACACAAACCACTTGAAGTGGCTGTGTTCGATCTGTTCTCATTTAAAACTCGCTTCATAAATCAAGGTGAGCTTCCAGCAGCCGTCGTCGCTTCCTGTGCTGTTCCGGGGTTATTTCATCCCCGCCGATTAGGCCGACGAATTTATTATGACGGGGGAATTTTTAATAAGTCGGGAACAAATCCTATCCACAAGCATGAGAGAGTCCTCAATATTTTTTTTGGATCTTCAGGCGTTACTTTTCACCCTCAACACTTTACCCTTTATTATAAGAATATTCCCCGGGTGAGCTTTAATAATCTGGGGGATGGAAAAAAGGCTTACAGCGAGCTTTTGGAACGAACGCAACAAGCGATGAATCGATTTTTTATTGATCAGATGATTCAAGCCTAGGGGACCCTATTGAAAGCCTCGATTAAAACTTTTGGATTCTCTATCGCCTCCCTCTTGGTCTTGAGCCTGGTGCTTTTTGTTTTTAAAAAGCCAATTGTCGCGGCGGCTCTGTCCACTTATTTTTCGAGCAAAAAGATCCCTGTTCGCTTTTCGTTGGATGAGATCTCTTTAAATGCAATCAAGTTCTCCCAACTTCGGATCGGAAACAGCAGTGACATTCCTCTCATCCACGTGACCTATAACAATCCCATCTTCGGATTTGCCCTCAACTCCATAGAAGTCTCGGCGGACCACCTCGACATCCCTGAGCTCTTCGAGATTTCCCAAAGGTTTTCCACAGATTCGACGAAAAACTCAAAATCTGATTTTGTTGATTTTAATCAATACTGCAAGTCCTACCTAAATACGGCGATAGCTCTTTCAGTTAAAAACTTAACGTGGCAGAAGGCAACTCTCCCCTTGAATCTCAGTTTCAAGCACATTTCCAAAGAGAATCATTTCAGCCTTCAATTCTCAGGGGAAACTTTAAAGCCTCAGTCTTTTCCCTCGGTTTCGCTGGAAACCTCAAAACTCAAAGGTGATATCGAATTGAATTGTGGCGACAACCTTCAAGTGATTTTGCACCAATTAGAGCTTCATTTAGCTCATCTTCAATCAAAAACTCCAAGAGTAAATATCCCAAGACTCTTTTTAAATACGAGTCATGGCGTGATGAGCTTATCGAACGATAATTCTTTTGATACAACGTTATCGCTCCAGTTCGATGTAAAATTAGAGCTGGGTACAACAAAGACATCAGCGACGATAAAAGAATTGAAGATGATCGCCCGCGGCCACCTCGATGATTTGTCCAAAACAAATCTAACACTGACGACGAGTCAAAGTACACTTCACGTTCCCGAGGAAATAAGCCTTCAGAAGTTTTCTTTTAATATTTGGGCCGACGATGAAACTCCCCCAAAGGGCGATTATTTGGTTTCGGGGGTGAGGATAAAAAACGAATCTTCGAACACATTGCTTCAGGGGCTCAGCAGTCGCGGGCAATTTAAACTCGGGAAGAACTATCATTCAGCAAGATTCACGATCACAGACAAGACAGGAATTGTCTCTTTCAAGGATATCGACCTTAAATACTTTTCGCAACAAGACCGATTTCATCTTAAGTTTCCTAATAATAAAGTCAAAATAGAGTTAAGTCCGAAAATTACAGAATTTATTCCCCTCACAAAAAATATCATAAATACCGCTTTCGGCTCCATGGAACTCACCGGTGAGATCGAGGGAAATTCCGGGGGTCTCCACGGACCATTACATCTCCGGGGAGAGAAATTATATTTGAATACCGAATACGGTCAGTTTCGGAATATCAATTTTTTTCAGAC
>JAIEOS010000063.1 GCA_019750295.1 Bdellovibrionales bacterium
CAAGAGATATAGGAAATTGAAGAAAGGTTCCAATGAGTAAAAAACATAAAGAAGCAAGTTTAGCCGAGGAATTACCTATTGGGATTTTATCGATGATCCTAAAGGGCACGCCGTACTCATAGACGGATCTATCGTCGGAGGTCTCCGTGTGGGCTTAATAGATGTTGAGTGCTACGATGAGGCGGAGACGAATCAGCTAACAATGGGACTCAGATCTGCATTGAACTCTATATCTGAAGGTACGACTTTACAGTTCGTGCTTTCAGTAAGGTCGGACTATTCCGACATTATCGAATCGCATACAGCGAACAAGGCTGAGGCAATTCATCCCTTGGTAGCAAGCATTGCTGGGTATCGAGAGGAAAAATTGAAAAGCGCGATGCACTCCTCTGAACTTTATAGGCCAGAACTCTTTGTTTATGTACGAACGCCACTTGTTGAAACCAAAAAATTGAACGTTTTCAAAAAGAAAGAACTTTTTGCTGAAGCGTCCGAAAACGCTTATCAAGAAACTGTCGAGATTTTAGGTCAGAACGTAGAGACTTTAATTTCCTCGCTGCAAAGCCTAGGGCTTCAGTGCGAGGAATTAAACAAAGCTGAACTACTCTCAAACGTGTACGAATTCTTAAATCCAAAACGCTCTCGAACTGAACCTGTCCCGAACGTGGTTACATTCGATGAATTGGATATTGATAAAGATATAATTGAAGAGGTGGAATGGTTAGCCAACCAATCCCCGCGCGAACAGTTAGTGTTTGGTGACCTGATTCTGGGATTAGACCAATTCACCATAGATGGATACTTCCACAGGGTTATTACATTGAAGACTTTGCCCGAGGTGACGTTTGCCGGCCAACTCGCCCACTTCCTACGCTTACCGTTCCACTACGATCTAATCATGACAGTCGAGGTGCCTCCACAGGCTCATGAGATGACTAAACTCCAGCAGAAGAGAAAGATGGCCCATTCTATGGCAGTCACCCAAGGAAACAAGGCCAGTGACCTGGAGAGTGAGTCAAAACTTTCTTCTACTGAGGAGCTAATCCGTGAACTACTGAACACCGGACAACGAATCTATGCGGCTCAAATGACGATCGTTTTGAAGTCAGAGGCGACCGCCGAAGGAGCTAAAAAACTTAATCGCGAAGTTCGCGAAGTTCTTTCTCGTTTCCGCGGCTTACAAGGTGCCGAGGGATTGGAAGAAACTGTTGGCGCGTGGAGAATTCTTAAAAATAATCTCCCTGCCGCTCCGATAAGTTTGGAACGAGCTCGGAAAATGAAAACGAACAATCTCGCTGATTTTTTGCCGGTTTACGGGCCACGAGAGGGTGATAAAAATCCTGTCGTTATATTTAGAAATCGTCTTAATGGGCTCGTGGGCTATGATGCATTTGATCCAGGTTTGCCGAATTATAATACGCTAGTCACTGGGTCGTCGGGCGCGGGTAAGTCTTTTCTGAATAACTGTATTTTACTTCAAGAGCTCGCGAAGGGACTTAAAGTATTTATTATTGATATCGGTGGATCTTACAAGAAGCTAACAGAGGCCCTGGATGGCCAATATCTTGAGATCAATCTATCGGACCAGTACAGACTAAACCCTTTTGACCTGGCGAATCCTAATGAGGAGCCCAGCAACCAAAAGATTAAGTCACTGCTCGCAATCATTGAAAGCATGGTCTCCGAAGACGAAAAGGCAAAACTTCCAAAATTAGATAGAGCGCTTTTAGAGCGCGCAATTATTGAACTCTATAAGAGTCGTCGAGCAAAGGGCGAAGTTCCGCAGCTGTCAGACTTGGCTAAATATTTATCAGCCTTTGAGGAAGATTCAATGAGAGCAATCTCAAAGATGCTTTATCTCTGGACCGGAGAGCGTCCTTACGGCCGTTTGCTCGATGGACCAGGTAGTTTGCGCACTGACGCCAACATTTGCACATTCGATCTGAAAGGCCTATCAGCGTATCCGGATCTGCAAAGCGTGATGATATTAATTCTAACGGATTTTATCTTAAATCAGGTTGAAAAAGATCGAACGATAAAGAAACGAATTATTCTCGACGAGGCTTGGGAACTTTTGAAATCGAACGCAGCGGCTTCATTCATGGAATATTGTGCGAGAACTCTTCGTAAAACGGGCTCTGGAATCACCTTCATCACTCAAGGCGTGGAAGAGATTGTTGCGAGCCCTATTGGTCCTGCAATTTTGAACAATACTGCTACTAAGTTTGTGATGCTACAGAGAGGTGACTCTCAGGTTCTCTCAGATGCGCTGAAATTGAATACCCAAGAGCTCGGCCTAATTCATTCATTGACTCAAAAGAAAGGCGAATATTCTGAGGGCTTTATGATTGAAGGAGATCATCGGCAGGTTGTAAGAATCTATCCCAGCCCGTTTGAATACTGGCTTTCTACTTCTGATGCTCAGGATAACTCTCACTTAGAAAAATTAAAGCGTGAAGGACTAACATTGGTCCAAGCAATTGAAAAAGCCGCTGAGGAATATCCAAAAGGTGTGGCCGTCGGTCGCCCAAAGGAGGCCTAATGAAGGTGTTTAAAAAATATATTTTACTTTCGCTAATAGCTGTCGCTATGGCTATTCCGAAACCAGCAAAGGCTGATCTCTTTGGAGGAGACGTGGCAGTCCTTGTTCAGATTTTGGCCAATGCTGTCCAACAACTAGCACAACTGAAGCAACTCCTCAGCACAGGCGAAGACACGTTGTCACTCTTAAGAGATATCAATAAGGGAATTCGTGATGGCCTAGCCGTGATGCAGATGATTAATCCTAAATTTAATCCAGGTATATACGGAAGCCTCGATACTGCTGATAAGGTCTTAAATACCATCAATGACTTGTACGGAAGTATCCCTCAAACAGCGGAAGCGAGGCTGCAACAAGCGCAGGATCAATCAGCGTCTGAAAGCATTGCCATGAATGGCACGCTCTTTCAGTTTGCAGATGATGCTGACGCCGAAAGCAGACGGATATTCGCACACTCTCAGGATGTGAGCCCACAAGGTGCGGCGAAACTGACAGCTCAATCGGTCGCGGTTCTGATCGGTGTTACGAGCCAAGTGCTACGGACAAACTCAATGATACTTAAAAATATGGGGGAAAGTGCCGCCCTACAAAATCGCAAGGAGAAGTTGCAGTCTGCTCAATTCAAGACTCAGTACGATCAGCTTTCGCAAGGCATTGGTTCTCTTCCCGCCGAACCGAAGCTCGGATCACTGGGAGGACTTTAAATGGTAGATTTTAGCCTCATGGGTTCGCTCATGAATGAACTACATCAAGAATTCGTGCGAATGTACTATTTAATGCTCCCCGTTTTTTTTCTGTCTCTCTATCGCGTTCACATGGGCACGGTCCTCAGGCGGAAGTTTAGAATTTGTTGATGTTTTGAAAAGGGCGCTTGTTGCAACATTGCTTCTAGCTGCGTTTCCGGAAATCGCAAAAGCTATCATCGGAGTAGCAGACGGCATTGCCGCACGCATTGACGATAAAAGTAATTTGGACGCTGTGCTGAAGATGGCTAAAGAAAAGGCCGACACGTATTCGATGTCAGACACGAGTATTCTTTTGGGCTTTAATGATCTCATCATTTCGGTTTTAGTTTTCCTGAGTTTCTTAATCTTATATATCGCCCGATACATTACCATAGCGATGTATCATTTTTACTGGTTGTTTTACATGGTGTCTGCTCCACTGCTGCTACTGTTTAACTTATTTCCGAATACAAGCAACGTAACCGCAAATCTTTTCAAGGGAATGATTGAAGTGGCTTGCTGGAAAATTGTATGGGCGATACTAGGCGCGATGTTGCTATCGCTATCTTTCGGACAAATGTATGCGCAGGAAGGCGGCTATCTCATCATTGTAGTGATGAATTTTGTGATAGCAATTGCAATGCTGGCGACACCCCTGCTCGTTAAGTCACTTTCCGCACAAGGAGCGACGGCAATGTCTGGTGGTTTTGGCCAAGCTGCGGTTCGCGCGATGGCTGCGGTCCCGACGAAAGGAATGACTTTAGCAAAAGGTTCACAGGCTGCCATAGGTGGCACCAAATCATACGCAAGCAGGAAAATTTCAAACTTTAAAGCTGAGAGACAGAAAAGACGCGATAACTATCGCTACTAAGGAATAATATTTTATGAATCAAACAATTCAATTAAAGATTAAAAAGTTACCTCGGGCGCTGGCCGAATTGGCACACTCTAATCAGTTTTTAAAGATCTCGGCATTTTGTTCTTATGGGATTTGTTTATTGTTGGTTACGGTGTGTTTTTACCAATCCGCAAAGCCACCAGTAGTTTTTTCATTCGCACCGGACGCATCAGTTTTCCAGAATGCGGAAATGCCAAAACCCGAGAACGAGATCCGACAGGCTATCAAGCAATATGTCGAAAAAAGATATCGGTGGGAACCGAAGACTGTGAGGGAACAAATTGATTCTGCTCGAGCATTCGTAGCGGCAACGGCCTTAAGTAGTTTCTCATCGGGAACATCGAATGTAGTTCGATTTTCCACAGACAAAAATGTATCTCAAAGAGTTTATCCTTATAAAATCGCCATAGATATGAAAACTGGAGTCGCGTCGGTAATTGGTGACCGCATTACTGAGATTCAAGGATTAAAAGCTGCCGGAGATTTAAAACTACAGCTGACCTTTAACTACGGTCCTCGAACTGCGAAGAATCCGTGGGGTGTTTATATCACCAAAGAAAAAGAAGAAATCTAATTGAACAGACAATTGAGACATAGACCTTTTATTGTAGGAGTTTTATGCCCTCTTTTCTTTTAAACGTAATATTACTTTTTTCAAATCCAGATATTTGCTCGGCTGACGTTCGAGTCCGAAAGGTTGAGGTTAAACATGACCAAATCGTCACGGTAAAAACCTCAGTGGGAATTGCAACAATTATTCAGGTACCCGATCGCCCAAATAGCCTTGTAGTGGGAAATCCAAGTGGCTTCAAAGTTGAATACTTAGATCAAGCAATAACCATCAAACCAAATTATTCGGGAGCGAGGAGTAATTTATATATTTACACGGATTATCGACGGTTCAACATTCAACTAGTTACCACAGCTGAATCTGTCGCAGACTACGTTGTTTATCTGGAGAATCCGAATGAGAAATTAAAATCATCTCCCATTAAGTGGACTCAGTTTCGCAATCACCTTAAAAATGAAAGTTTGATATTTGAGACTAAGAGGTTTGCAAAGATGCGAGATGGGATGCTTATTATCGAGTTCCAGGTACTTTCTGAGGCGAGTGAAACTTTTAAACCAGAATGGCTCTGGCTCACTCAAAAAGGTGTTACCCGACCAATCCACAATATTGCCCTGACTGGAAGCAAACTCAAACCCAATGAAACTATCCATGGTGTAATGCAAGTGTTGAGAGAAGACATTTCGTCTTCTGATTCTTTGAAAATCGAACTCAGGAGAAAGAAATCGACTTTCTTAACCATTCCGAAGGTTTCGTCATGGAAGTAACAACATCTTCGAACATTAAGAACAAATTCAGCGGATACTTTTTAAAAGAAAAATCTCACTTTTCTAATCGACGTGAAATTAATTGGGATAGCTTAAAAAAATGCACAGTCACTGCGGTCGCGACCGGGGTATTTGCACTTTTACTTATGCCATCGCCGAACCCTGATAATGGGCCATTTACCGAGCAGGCAGAAGGCGGATCGACTCAAAGAATTATCGCAGGCGGAAGTGAGGATGCAACCGAGACCACTCTGAATCAAATGCGTGCTGGCGAACGGGGTTCATCACGAGTTTCGAGTTCACTCAATTATTTGTACGCCTCAAATACTTCCTCGAATGCTGGGTCGTCAGGCGCAGATAGTGAGATGAATAGCTCTATGATAATCTCACGGGGCATTGGAGATTCTAAGTCACAAGTCCCACCCGGAAGCCGACTTCGCATTCGACTTTACGAAAAAGCCATTGTTTCTAGCCAGTCTATGCCGGTGATTGGAATTGTAACTTCCGATTATATGCACGAAGACTCTGTCGCCATTCCCGAAGGCAGTAAAGTCTTTGGAGATATCAATTATGACGACGGTGGCGACCGTGCGAAAGTGGACTGGCGAACCATACAGTTCCCAGATGGACGTGATCGACCGTTTTCCGCAATTGGGGTAGGTGCTGATGGTCAGGTTGGTGTTCATGGAAAGATTCATTCCGAAGCAATGAAGAACACCGCCGGTCAAACCCTTACAAGATTTCTAGGAGCGTATGCGGAAGGATCAATGCAAAAAGGATCATTTGGTTATAACCAAGGTGGCAATTCGAATGGATTAAAAAATGCTGTAGCAGAAACTGCTAAGGATCGTGCCGATAAATGGGCTGATGGCTTAAAGAAGGAAAAGGTTTGGATAGAAGTTTCTAACTCAACCGTCTTCTATGCCGTGCTTACGCAAGGATTCGTATTCCGAGATCCCGGGGCAACGAATGGGCGATAAGCCGAATGCTTCCAATGATACCACAGCAATCTTGGGGGCAGGATTGCTTGTTGTTACATTGGCGCTACATGAATCTTTAAGTGTTTTTATGAAATGGATCATCAATCCTAGTCACCAACTTATCTTTATACTTGCGTTGACCCCTATTCTTACGGCTGTCCTATACTGGTTTTCTAGATACAGGGAATCAAAGATCAGTGAAAAGCAAAAAATGGCGTCCATTATTGGCGAAGTACATGGATCAGTTTATTGCGGTCAAACTCAAGACCGTGAAGCTGTTTTCATTAAACCTCGCCAGCGCTCTATGCATACACAGGTAATAGGAACAACCAATGCGGGAAAAACAGAGTCAGTCATCTTACCTTGGGCTATTCAAGATTTGGAACAAGGTAGAGGACTCATTTTAATCGATGGAAAATCTGATAGAGGTTTGCTGAATAAGCTATGGAACTACTCCGTAAAATATGGACGCGAAAATGACTTTCGCCTCTTTTCTTTGGGCAGCATTGATGAGTCTCACCAATTTAATCCTTTGATTGGCGGCTCACCAGAGGAAATATCTGAGCGAGTCTTCAATTCCTTTGAGTTTGAAAATGAATACTTTCGAAGCGTGCAATTCGAAGTATTTTCACAAGTTCTAAGAATTTTTGCTGATGCTCATGAGATACCGACCTTTTTAAAACTGCATCAAGCGATAACGGAACCCAATAGGCTTGTGGCTTTAAGCCATCGGCTAAAAGATGATTCCTTAAGGCAGTGGGCAGACCATTTCAAAGCTATTCCTGCAAGTGACAGACTTCAGCGAACTAGTGGGTTAACTGCTGCTCTAAGCCAATTCGCTTTTGGAAAAACGGCGCAACTTTTTAATACTGAAAAACCTTCGTTTACGTTGGAGACGGCTTTAAACGACAATTTGATAATTTATTTCCAATTGCCTGTCTTACTCTCCCCTTTTTTGGGTCGTGCATCAGGGAAGATGATTCTTCAGTGTTTGCAGAGTGCCGTCGCGAATAGGCATAGAGGAGAGAATCGGTCGCCCCAATTCTTTTCGGTTTTTTTGGATGATTTTACCGAGTACCTGTACCCTGGATTCGTATCCGTCCTTAATAAATCTCGCAGCGCCAATGTAGGAATTGTTTTCGCACATCAAGCTTTGGGAGATATTCAGACCCTCGGAGATGCGATCGCAAACTCGATTCTTACGAACGCGAATCTAAAGGTTTTTATGCGCGGAAACGATCCGGACTCTGCGGAATACTTCGCAAAAGTCGTTGGGACCACAAAGGGTGAAAAGTTCACTTCGAGAACAAGGAAAACATTCTGGGCGAATGAATCGACAGGAGATGGAAGCGTTCGAGAGGTAGAACAGTTCATCGTTCATCCTAATAAGTTCAAAAACGAACTTGGCGTCGGCCAAGCGGTTATGGTCATCCCGCACGAGGGCGGAAGTAAAACTATAGATATACAGTTTGAGAAGTTCGACGATCTAGATAATTTGAAACTAATTGAGCCCATCAAAAAATCCATTGCCACTGGTCTTCCCGTCCCTACGGCTGAGGTTGCCACGCAACGGATCGTGAAATAGGAAACACAATGAAACAAGAAACCATTAACTTCTGGAACTTTTTTTTACTATCGCTTTTGAGTCACATGATTTTACTTACTGGCTGTGCCACCCAAAATAAGTCTGTGGGACTTGGCGGGTTGATTGGCGCAAGTACCGGTGCCGCTATTGGCGGAATTATTGATCCGGGTGCAAAAGGTAAATATCGCACTAGAAACGTTATTATGGGAGCATCACTCGGAGGTATGACAGGGCTCGTGGCTGGTAACATCATCGGCGGCGAGATGGAGTCTCAAAAGAAACTGTCGTATGAGAAAGGTCGTGCATCGGCTCCTCAAGCGCCAGCTGGAGCGATGCCGCAACTTACGAATCCTAAAGTTGAATCCAGATGGGTTGAAGCTAGGACTGTTGGTAATCGCTATATTGAAGGCCACTTCGAATACATCATTGCGGAACCAGTACGCTGGAATCAATAATGTCGGCGCACCAGATACCGATTTCCGAAATCAAATTCGCGGCCAAAACAGGGTTTCTGTCGTTTAAATTATGGGATCAGTACTTTGCCAATGGCGCTCATAGTTGGCGTTTGAGGCAATGGAAGGCCCTTGTAATTAGAGGATACTTTAAAATGCATCCGTCGCCCCGAGCGGGCGACGTGCTTGTTTTAAATCCGAAGAATCCCAAAGTCTGCGAGCTTGTACCAAGCATTAGTTCCCCCCCGTACATCTCTCAACTTTTTCACGATGAGGTAGTTGCAAGTTCGCTTTTGAGATTAAAAAACGAAGGGCTCATTTCTGGATTTAAAACCGAAGGCGAATTAAAGGCGCAGGCAGTTGGAACTATTCAACCCAAGAGCGCTTCTGAGGCGATCAAATATCCCGATGCCATTGTTAATGTCGCAAACTCGAAATCGATAGCAATTGAAGTTGAGCTAACGCGGAAGGAATATAAACGCTATTATAAAATTATTGGAAATTACGCGACTAAACAATATGCGGACATGATTCTTTTTATCGGAAACTCCGAAGGTATATTCGAGTCCTTGAGAAAAGCGATGAGAGAGAACTCCTACCCTACGCGTTCCCAGCCGATTGGCTTTGTTTCGTGTGAGGACTGGAAATCGAATCCCGTAACAGCGATGATTCATTTTAGTTCTCATACAACAAATATGCACCACCTTCATACGCTTGAAATTAAAAAGCCATTCGTCAATCAACCGTCAAGAGATGACGGATACGGTGAAACTGCAAACTAGAACTCTCGACGGAATTGAGAACAGATACAACAAGATAACCTCCACCACCTCACCCTCCCCGCTTCCTGATCGTTCAAGACCCCTCCCTCCCAACGTTGTTGGTTGAGGAAGGGGTCTTGAACGGGAAACAGGGAGGATGAGGTGGTGGAGGTAAGAGGTTAAGAATGAAAGAACAAATACTAAAACAAATAAATACAAATACAGAAGAAGAAAATATGGCAAAAAATAAGAAAGGGCGGAAATCTAAAAGTGAGCATGGTGGTAGTGATGGGTATGCAATGTACCGCGTGGTTATTTGCGATGAAGCTAATAAGGCATTGGAAGATATTGTCACTAAGGTAAACGTAGGTTTTGATTCTGGCGCGATTACCAAGTCTGACGTAGCTAATTTTGTTTTTCAAAACTTAGTTAAGCACTTTTCAGATGCCGACTCTAAAGCTCTTAGGAGCTTGCACTTTGACGACAAGAAAGTCTTATCGACTATTTTAAAAAGCGAAGAGGATCTTCCGGAAGACCTTAAGAAAGCAATTCGCCAACATTTTGGCGTCGCCGAAAAAGCTCCAAAAAAATCCGCTAAACCCGCGATAGACTTATCCACAGCCAGCTCTGTGGATAAGTCTAAAACAAAAGATTTTGTCGCTTAGAATTTCTAATTTTATTTTTTGATGAGTCACGTAATTACCCCTTCCGCCCTTGTATTTTGGGACTACCGAGGTAATATGAAAAATGTAAATCTGTTCTTTGAAAATCGAATAGCCCTCAATGTCCGTAGGGAGGTCAGTTATGAAAATGACTGAAACTTCCGAAAATGTTTCAACTATTTTTACCTTTGAAGGTCAAGAATGGCTGAACGTTGCAGAAGCTGCCCTCTATCTTCGAATTTTAAAAAAAGATGGAAGGCCATGTGTAAACCGGATTCGCAACCTTGTGAACCAAGGAAAGATTCCATTTTACAAACCTTATGGACGATTACTGTTTAAAAGATCCGAGCTTGAAAGGCTCATTGCTAATTCTAGAAATGGAGTAAGCAAATGCCTGTAACAAGTTATGTTGATCCCAAAGATGGGAAAACTTATTTTAGAGTTCGGATATGTAGAGATAGCTCAACTAGCCCAGGAGTTCGAGTCGATAAAAAGGCCAAAGGTTTTAAATCTGAGGCCGAAGCTGAAAGAGCGGAAAAGAAAATGCTCGCTCAGGTCGAACGCGAACTAATAGAGGCCGAAAGCAAATCTTGCAAATGGGAAACACTCGTCGCAGATTGGGAACTAGCAGCTCGAAACAATGACATTTTTATTCGAGAAATTGCGGTTACTACGGCGTACGATTATGTGAAACTTCTTCAGGATCATACAGCCGATTGGATGAAGCTGCACGTCGATGAAATTGATCGAGCGCGAGCGTGGCTTGTGTTAGATCGCATCGAACGTGAAATCTCAGTTTCCAGGCGCAAGAGATTGAGAACTGCCATCGATGCGGTTTACAAATGGGGATTCTTATCGGGAAGAATTAAGGGTATTAAATCAATTCCTACGGATGGCTACAGATCTACCCGGAAGGAAGAAGAAAAGATGCCGGAGATTTTAAACCTCGACCAGATCCGCACTTTGCTCGATTACGCTGAAAGGCTCGATCATCCTTGGTATCCCATTTGGGCATTAGCCCTGTTTACGGGAATGCGCTCAGGCGAGCTTTTCGCACTTCAATGGGACCAAGTGGACTTCGATAATGAGCTTCTGTTTGTACATAGAAATTGGACCAATAAAAGCGGCATCGGGCCAACGAAGGGTCGGTACTGGAGATCGGTTCCGATTGAATCAAGCGATGTGATGTTCCTTCTTAAAAAACTTAAAGCAAAGTCTAAGGATTCTAAGTTTGTTCTCCCCCGCTTTCACAGTTGGGAGGATGGACGAGCCGCTGAGATCTTAAGAGAGTTTTGCGAAGGTTCTGGTCTGCCATCGGTTAGATTCCACACCTTAAGAGCCTGTTTTGCGACTCAGCTTATACGAGATGGGATCGCACCAGCGGTCTTAATGAAGATCTGCGGATGGAAGGATTTAAAGACTATGCAGAGGTATATTAGACTCTCAGGTATCGAGGTTAAAGGCGCTACAAGGAGCTTAAAGCTTCTCCCTGAGCGTGAAGTGATGGGACGAGTTGTCAGTCTATTTAAAAAGTAAAAGAGAGCTGTTCGCGAGAGTCAGGGACCCCATGAGGTTATGCACGGTTATGCTTAAGCAACCGGCAACCCAGTGGAACCCATGACTTAAGTGCTTAAAATAACGAGGTTAGCGACGCTACCTCCAAATTTTGCTCCCGCAAAATTAGATAATAGATAATAGTTAGACTCTTTTGAAGGCCATGGAGCAAAATCTCGTCGATTTACGATTTTCCACTCTCCGCGCCCCACTCACTCCGCAATTCGCTTTATGTCTGCTACAGAGTTGCCCACGCTTCAACATCGCGCTAGCAGAAAATTTGCTCGGCAGTCGAGGAACTATCGCCTGCGGTACAAAAATGGAATCGCCTTTCTATGACATCGAAGATCCATTCGCGAGAGGAAGAGCGTGGGTAAATAAAACTCGGTGAAATGATGAATTAGCCAGAGGACGCCGAGACAAAACTGACGAAATAAGATGACGTCCATTCAGTAAGTTCAGTTGTTTACCAGCTCAGGCATTACCACCTCCCTATTTCTTTTCTCCCATTTTTGTAGTACAGACGTATACAAACTAAGTTATACCTTCATCATCTTCCGAGGAGTGATTTTATGAATAATACCCGTAGGATTGTCGTTGTGCCTGGCGATGGCATCGGACCAGCGATCACTGAGTCGGTCAAAACAATTATTCTTGCGACGGGTCTTAAAGTCGAATTCGAAGACCATCAGATGGGGAAAGATGCGAGCCGAGAGCAGATCGACAAGGCGCTGAACGCGTTCGCTCGTCACGGAATCATGCTCAAAGGACCAACCGAAACTCCGGTGGCGACGAAGGGGCAAAAAAGTTTTAACGTGACCTCTCGCAAAGGGAATGGCCTTTTTATCAATTTTAGGCGATCCCAAAGTTTTCACCCATTGGTGCAAACCCATTTTCCAAAACAAGACATCGTTATATTTAGAGAAAATGAAGAAGGGCTTTACGCGGCCATCGAGCACCAGCACTCTCCGGATGTAGTTCAAGCTCTGAGTTACAAGACTTTTTCTGGAATGCATAAGATCATACGCGCGGCTTTCGAATATGCTGTCGATCATCAAAAAACAAAAGTCTGTTGCATGCACAAAGGCAACATTCTTAAAAAAACAGAGGGATCTTTTTTAGAGATTTTTAAAAAAGTAGCCCTGGATTATCCGCAAATCAATGCCACCTCTCAGATTATCGATGATGGTATGGCTAAAGTCGCTACCAACCCCGAGTTTTATGAGGTCATCGTCACGGAAAATCTTTTTGGAGACATATTATCAGATATAACAACAGCTCTCACAGGCTCACTCGGATTAGGTGGATCCTCAAACATTGGCTACCGTGGCGCTATGTTTGAAGCGATTCATGGGACAGGTCCTGACATTGTACCTGGTGCCAAGTTCAATAACTCGAGCGAACACATCGCGAATCCCTCCGGCTTACTCCAAGCGGGCATTCTCATGCTCGAATACATTAATACCTCGCAATCCAAAGACTGCGCCGGTCTGATCAAAAAAGCATGGATGAATATTTTAGAACAAGGTTTTCACACGGGAGACCTCTCCAAGCTTAAAAACAATCTTCCCAACCCGGCGACGAAGCGAATTGTTAACACGAAGGAATTTACTCAACTGATCTGTGATCAAATTGAACATCTTAAAGCGTCGGGCTTTAATGCATCACCGAGCGCCTCAGCATCTGTAAAACTCGACACAACGGCGTTGCTACAAAAATGCCAACGGACACGCCCTTACCTCACACCACACACGGAACAACGCACAGAAGGTTTGGATGTTTTCGTCAATTGGACAGGAAAAGAAGATCCAAATATTTATGCTGAATTAGAGAAAATTTATGGGTATTCGATCCATCAAGACTTTAATTTGCAAGCTTTTAGCACACTCCATCAATGGTTCGATTGGGTGGTTTGGTTGAGGAAGTCTCTATCCGTTTTGCCTGCAGCCCCTTTAAGCTCACTAATAAACGATTTGAATCTGGCAGACTTTTTGACATCGGAGGCGTTGAATCGGTCCTCAGATCAAGCCATCGAACGTTGGACAAATATAGAAACTCAACATTTAGATTTAGTAAAAATCATCACTTTATCTTTGGTCCAAAAACTGAGGTCCTCGGTTAAAAATCTTCCTATCAAGCTTGAAATGATATCAAATCGAGGACAATGTGTTTATCCAACTATTATAAATCCTGACTTAGTCGATCAGTTTCGTTGTCGCTTCTTATTAACGAACCCTTGGCACCAAGAACATCAGCCGCCGACATTTATCCCGCAGTTAATGACTCAGCTTATAGAAAGTGGCATCTATCCTGTGAAAACCGAAGGGCTTCACGAGTTTAAACTAACTACAGATAACAACTGGCAAAAGGGCTATGGAAGTTCTTATGGTCAAGGTATGGGGTCTCTTCTTGAAAAATCTGAGAACACGTGATGCAATCGAGGAATGAATCTCATCGATATATTTTTAGAAGATACGGTAAAAAGTAATCATTCAAATCCTTCCAACTTAAAGTCGGATATCAACGGCGAAGAAGGGCTACGCATTGTTGAATTCGAAGGCTGTGCTCCGAGCCAAACTGTTTTGGATTCTTTATCAGAGAAAAAGTTTCTCCAACTGCGATTGAGATCCGTCCAAGAGATTACTGACAGTCTTCTCTACAAAGATACGTTTTACTCCACTGTCGTTGCGGTTATTCGGTCGTCGACGGCCCAAATCCCTGCCCTTCTTGCCGAGGCTAGCCGCAGTGGGATTCACGTTGCGCTTTTGCAACTGACAGACACCATCACTCCCGAAGTAGAGACGGTTCTCGGCCGAAATCTCGAAAAAGGAATCGCTGTGGTCCTGGTCAAATAGATACGATTTGGCCGCCTTCAACCAGGCAATGATTATCTATCGCGTTTTTTTATTGGCAAATTTTATGGAGTTCTGGAAAAACAAGCTATGGTCCCTGCAGATCGACAGTACTATTTTGGCTCTCCCGAAAAGCGAATGAGGTTCCACGAGTGGGGTCCGGTCGACAAGCCCGTCATTCTTTTGGTTCATGGCTTTCCCGGGAGTGGGGATCATGCCAAACTCATTTCACAAACACCCCACTGGAACTCCTTTCGATTGATTTCGATGGATCGACCTGGATACGGTGATTCGGATCTTCAAAAAAAAATCACTCCCCTGATTTTTGCCGAACAGATCAAAGAGTTTTTAATGGCCCAACAGATTGAGAAGTTCTCACTGATTTCTGTCAGCGGAGGGGCCCCCTTCGCACTCGCCATCGCCTACGTGATGGGTGATGCCGTCCAAAGAGTGTCTTGCATCGGATCTGTGGGGCCCATCACACAAAGCTCTTTTTTCTTCCTCAGCGCCCAACAGCAAAAATTTTGGGTCATCCAGAAGTTAGCTCCCCGCCCACTTTTACATTTATTGTTCCATCGCATTTGGAAAGAAAATATCAGCAAGCTCGACGAAGTTCTTTTTACTCAGGAAGATCAATTTAATCCTCAAGATTATAAGGTTCTCACCGATCCAATTTTAGGACCGGAACTTATGAATATGACGAAGACCTCTTTACAAAAAGGCGCTGGCGGAGTTGTGGAAGATATTTATGTCTTTGGAAGCGACTGGGGCTTTAATATTTCGGAAATAAAATGCCCTGTGACTCTTTGGCACGGATCTCGTGATAATATCGTTCACAAGAGATTCTCAAAATTTATGAAGAATCGGATTCCTCGGGCACGTCTTCGCTTTATTCCCAATGAAAGCCACTATTCCTTACTTTTAAACTATCGCGATCAAATTCTTGAGGAACTTTTAGAGACTCCGCCCTCGTCCTCCGCAGCTCCCACCCCATCTCTGCCTCTGCACTAGGAAAGTTAAAATACAAGTTGTCTCGGAGATCACCCTCCGTTACGATTTTCCTATCACCTCAAGGGCTATGGAATGGATATCAAAGCGTTGATTCGAAAAATTTTAGCTCATCCCCAACTTCCAGAAGTGATCAGCTGGTTGGTGTACGGTTTAGTTGTAGGAGCTATAGCTCAGGTTTTAATTCCGGGCCGCAATCGTTTTGGCTGGTTAAGTACAATGATCATCGGTATTAGTGGCGCCGTACTTGGCGGCTTTCTTGCTCGTTACATGGGTTATGTGATTAAGGCTGGCTGGAACCTACCGGGCCTGATTGCGTCCCTGGTCGGAGCGATTGTGCTCCTTATCGTTTGTCATCTTCTTGTGGAAATTCTCGATTAGTGTGCAGGCCTATGGTCCTGCTTTTGCTTATTCCTTATTTTATTTTTTGAAAAATAATTTAGCAAATGGTCCAGTCTTTGGATCAACGCAAAGCTGAAATCGCATTTAATTCATTTTAGAAATTCTCACATCATTTTTTCCAGACTGGTCCGATAGATAGTTGCTGGACTCGCGGAGAGTCCCGCGACCAACGTCTAAGGGGACCACATGAAAATCACAAAAGCTCTACTCCTCTCTCTCCTGCTCACGGCCATTCAACCTGCGGCACAGGCCGCGGAATCGATGAACTACGTCTGGAATGACATGACCGGAGTGCAACCTGTTCAGGGATGCAATGTCTCAAACTCCAAGCAATCGCTTCCCGATGTCTTTAATAAATACATCGATCAAGTGGTAGAAATCATTGACGCCCCAACGATGACTCACGCCTCTAACGAAACAGCCGATCTTCGCGGGAGTTACCTTCAAATCGCAACGAAAGATGGGTTACCTCAAGTGATGAACTGTGCCGGTCTCGCGCAAACTTTTGTCGTCTTCGATGTCTATTCAGCGAGCGAAAGTAATAATTTTTGGCAGATTGGTTTAAGTGCTGCCGATTTAGAAATTTTCCACCACAGCCAAGTGCTAGCTCCAGAGCAAATCGAAGAGGTCTATCATTCGGCGACTCCGGCTCCAATTCAGGAAAAAGCTGTCGCAACATCCACGACGGAGCAAGTGTACTGTTTGCCCTCCTCTCAAAACAACGTCTACGCGGCCAACTTGTCGTCGGTGCTCTTTAAAATCAATGCTCACGAGGTAGTACAGCCGGTCCAATCCTTCGATGGCTCCCATCAAAAGAACAAAACAATTAACGGTAAACCCGTCGCTTTTATCAAAATATTAGTTCCACGTTTAAAAGCGGGACAAAATATCGGCTGGGTAGCAAAACACTTGGTAAAGACCTCTTCCACGTGTGCGACCTATAAGCCGACGATTCCCACAACTCCAACTCCCGCGCCAACAGCTCCTAAATGGACCTTCCCTACCATCAAACGCGCAACGACCAGCTACAAATCAGGAATGCGCGCCTTTAAAGCTTCGCGCGGAGGCGGAAAACGTTGGCATGCCGCTTGTGACATCTATCGTGTGAAAGATGAGTCGGCGGTCTCCGTGCACAATGGAACTGTGGTTCGTGGATTATATTTCTTCTACGAAGGGACTTATGCTCTTGAGGTTCGTCATAGCGATGGAAAGATCGCCCGCTACGGAGAGTTGACGTCGAAAGTCGCCACCGGAGTTAAACAAGGAGCGGCCGTCAAGACCAACCAAGTTTTGGGCTATATCGGCAAAGTCAACTCGGGATGTTGCCAACCAATGCTTCACTTTGAGCTTTACTCAGGAAAAGCGACAGGCTCCCTCACTCAGTCTGGAAATAAATTCTCTCGTCGCTCCGATCTTATCGACCCCTCGTCTTACTTAACAGACTGGGAAAAAGCAAAATTCGGCGTCGCTTACTAAGGATGAATATATGAAAAAGAATATATTAATTGGAATCTGTTCGGCTCTTGTCATCGGTGCGATTTGGATGAAGAGAGATGCTCCTGCGAAAAATGCTCCCGTCGCCATGGAGGATCGGGCTCCAGCTTCGAACAAAACAAAATCGAAGATGAAACGACGGAAATACACACCCATCACTCGGTCCATGAAACCCACCCAACTTCAGATGGCGGGTCAGACCACTCCCGCAAGAGGCCTTGCGAACTCTACGGAAAAAGCGACTTTAGAAAAAATGGCAAACATTGTTCAGGAATTCACCCGTCCCAATGCCAATCTCGATAATCTAGTTTCAATTCTCGAGCGCAATGGACAACAGCCCCAACGACTGGTCGACAAAAATCCGTACACCGGTGAGTTGGCAATTATTCGAACCAATAGTCCGCTCCCCGGCACTCGCTACTTCCACGCCCAGCATTTTTCTGATGCTGGAAAAAATGGAATTGTTCAACATGTTTCCTTTGAAGTGCAATCAAGCCCGACGGCCATGGCCGAAAGCGTGCTCGCCATGCAAGATACATTTAAACTCACCAATCCTGTGGTGGCGCGCGAAGGTTACGTCAAATGGAATTTAGACAATCACAAGATTCTTTGGATCAAAAAATTAACCAGCGAAGATTTACAACTCAATCCATTTAATGCTTACACCCAAGAAGATGTAGGCACCATCCGTATCGCCATCGAAGAAGAAATCCACGAGGGGTAGTAAAAGGTACGGCGTACCTTTTACTTGATGACGATCATCATGCCGGGATTTATTTTTTTAAGGCAAAGGAAAAAGCGCTCTGGGGAGACGTCGATTTCCATGTCGTTAAATCTTTTATTGATCACGATGGCGTTGGGCTGATAGTCCACGCCCTGAGTGAGCAAAATCTTTTGCTGAAGATTCGTGTTCACATTCACGTAGGGAACATAAAACGACTCGATCACGAAATTGCGAGTGAGAATACTCTCCACCATCGATGCCGACATAATAAAGTGATCCGGAACTTTTAATAAATGCACCTTTTGCATCTTATCAATTGTGCGGACCCATTTGATCCAAAGTTGAAGACCCGGAGAGTTTGTCTTTAAGACTTTCTCCATATCTACATAAATGGGAATTCCCACACTTAAAATGGGTGGAAATTTGGAGGTTTCGTTCATAGCACCAGCCATCTCGTAAATGCCCATGCCCTTATCCGTGCGTTCTTTTACAGAAAATGTTTCAGTCATAGAACTCATTATTGAATGAATAATTTTCTTTGCCAATCTCGAGTCGAATGACTCGACCAAAGGTATAATTTTGAGAAAGAGTTCGGTTTTTAAGGATTGTGTGCCAAACTGGTGAAAACTTTATGGCAGATTTATCTCATATAATAGCGAATATGCGCGTTGTCGAAGCCGGTGGCTGGAGCGATGTGATTCTTAATATCGAGAAGATTCCGAAAGTCTTTTTTGTCGAAACCAATACGGAATCCGATCCCATTCTTCGCCTCAACTCCGTGGTTCGACTTTACGAACACCGCGAAAATCCTGAAGAATATTTTAACAGCCTTCCCGCACAGAACAAATGCTCTTATCCCTTAAGCCCAGAGACCGATTTGCACCAACTGGTAGAGCAAGTGAATCGACAACTCTCTCCGGAAGCTCACTTGCAACGCCATTTGCCTAAAATTTCGGTGATCTTTGAGGAAATGGCCATGAACGGTGTTCGCTCGAGCGTAAAATCGCGAACAAAAACCGGAACCTCATTTAACACTTCTAAACCGTCCGCCGAAATGTTTCTGGTCTGGGATAATGCCTCGTTGTGGATCCACTGCGTTGATGATCTTGGGAGCTTTAAACGAAAATTTCTACCGGGCTCTTTTAAAGAGTATGACGGAAGTCAGGGTTTTGGGATGAAGCTCATCTTCGAGTCATCTCATGACCTATTCATCTCTTCGATTCCCGATAAACACACATGGTTTGCTGCTCGAATTGGCACATACCTCTCGAATCTTAAATTCGACCGTGAGTTCAAAGTTCTTTGTGTCGACTGCCCTAACGAGTAAGTAAATTCCCTGGACCAAGGCCCTATCTAAATCTGTTTAATTTTCGTAGCCTTCGTCTGATATTATTTTTATACTCTTACCTATGCAAAGCAGATTAAAATGTGAACTCAAAAGCGGTACGACCAATCATTATATTCTTTCCGGCCTCATTGATGAGACGGCTCAATTTCCGGCGATTCCTCCGACTCTCAAAGAAGCGGTTCACTTTGACTTAGATCAAGTGAAATATATTAGCTCCTTTGGTGTAAAAATGTGGGTGGAGTATTTTTCGAAAACTTCGACTCCCTTTGTCTTCCATCGCGTGCACCCTGGGGTTTTAAAAAACTTCAATTCGGTTCAGGGCTTCATGCCGAAGAAGTCTCAGATCGCAAGCCTTTATGCTCCATTCTGCGAGCCGAAAACGTTCGAAGCCACAGCGATTCTTTTAGAAAACAACACTCATTACGGAAAATACAAAAACCTTTCACTACCCTCCGTAAAAGGCAAAGATGGATCCCCTATGGAGCCCGACTTTGTCGCCAACAGTTTTTTCCGCTTCTTACCCAATCAAGCGGATTAAGAGAGGACTCTAAATGGTAAAAGGAATCGACGAATACATCCACTTGTATCCGCATGATCGCCTTGATGAGATTCGACGCTTCTTTGCTAAGATTGACATGGTTAAGTCCACGGCAGCGGTGCAACAAGCGGCAAATCCTAACTTCACTAAAACAATTGCCGCCTTAAAGGCGATCCCGAACCGCACTTTATTTAAGATGATCGGAAGCGGATATAGCCACGTCATCCAAGAGGATCGGCACGACTTTGCTTTTGCGTTGATCACTACGGCGTTTATCATCGCCAATCCCAACTCGTTTTACATCTCTCCACTCCCCTATCTCTTCAAGTCTTACAACGATGGCCTTACTGATAGTAAAATCGAGAAGGTCGCTATTCAGTGGAAAAACCGTGGGGATAAAGACGCCATTTCTAATCACGCCATCAACTTTTTTTCTCAGCATCACAAAGCTTCGCTCTACATGGAGCAGATTCTTTTTATCATTGATGAGATGATATCGAACTCGGCGCAAATGCATAATCCCGACAACGAAAAGCGCCACATCATTTTTGCGTACTCGGACGACCGACTCCTCATCGCCAATCGAGACAGCAATAAATGCATTATGCAACCGATCCGAGATCGCCTTAAACTTGTCTCGATGATGGAGAACCTTCAAGTTCGGCAGGGTGACGGTGGTGCGGGCTTGGGAATTCCGATGATGGTCAATGCCAGCACCAACTTTTACTTTATCACCGACAAAAGTGGCGGCACACTTACCTGCGCTCTCATCGATATGAGGCGCGGTCTTAGAGATCTCGAAGAAATGTCCAAAAACCTCCATTTTTTTGAAGTGCAAACATGAATATATCGTTTCGTTTTAAAATTCAAATTGCGGTCCTTTTAATTCTTTCTCTTGTGGTCAGTCTTTATGTGTTTCTTGCGACCAGCTGGTATAAAAACGAAAAGAAGCTGTCGGTTTACGAGACGATGAGTCTGCAGAACTCACTCTCGACGGTGGAGCTCAGCGGAGTGATCGGCAACATTATTTCCGAATCCAAACAGATTGTGGCGATCTACGCCGCCGAAGCCGATCGCGCCAAAGAGATTTTCTCAAAGCAATCCGCCATCTCTGGCATTTATGTGACAAAAAATAATGAACCCTTTGTGGACCTCAATAAAAATGCAATGTCGCAACCGGATCACCATAAGCCGGTAGGTCAAAAACTGATTCTGCAACCCAACACGAAGAGCTCGTTTGCGATTACAGATATCAGTAATGACTATCTGCAAATCCAGCGGCTTGAAAAAGATGAGGAGAACAACGAGTTTGGGACAACCATCACGTTCCCTCAAAATTTAGTCAATAAGTACTTACCGTCAGATTCAGCAATGAAGTCCTACGTCACCAACATGGAGGGAAAGCTCCTTGCCACCAACACAACGGATACCGACCTACTAAAGAACGTTTCGACAAATCTTAGCCGTACGCAAGTGGACGTATTGCAAGAGATCAAAATGGGCGAAGACGAGTATATCATGGCGATCAACTCCTTCCCGAATTTGCCTTTAAAGATCGTTTCTCTCATCGATAAAAAAGTAGCTCTAGCCCCCCTTAAAATTCTTATTAAAAAATCTCTGTTTTTCTTCGTGTTTGTGATGGGTCTCGCCGGAATTATTTCTCTCATCATCGGAATTTCATTAACGCAAAAGTTGATTTTACTCACTGATCAGACCAAACAGATCGCCGAGGGAAATCTTGATGTCGTGTCCGAAATTAAAAGCACAGATGAAATCGGCCAACTCTCAAAATCAATTGCGACGATGGCCTCCTCTCTTAAAAACTACATTCACGAACTTGTATCTAAATCTCGGATGGAGGCAGAACTTCAGACCGCTCGTGCCGTGCAAGAGACACTTTTTCCTCAATCCGACAATGACTACGGCGGCATTCACCTCACGGGATTTTTTGAAAGCGCCTCGGAGACCGGAGGCGATTGGTGGTTTACCTGGAAGGTGGGGAATGAAGTGTTCTTCCTCATCGCTGATGCCACCGGCCACGGAGCTCCAGCCGCCTTGATCACCAGTGCGGCTCGTTCGTGCATCGCTCTTATGCAAAAGAATGAAACCTCGGACATCTACACCATCGCGACATCGCTAGACCATGTGATTCGCGAGACATCTAAGGGACAGATCTTGATGACGGCGTTTATCTGCAAGGTGAACTTTGAAAACCTCAAGGTGACCTATGTGAATTGCTCGCACGAGCCTTGCCTCATCTTCCGCGAAGGTGACGAAGAGATCCGAACCGCGTTTGAGCCCATCTCTCCCCGTCTCGGAGATTCCTCGGGAATTGAATTTGGCGTGGGAGAAATGAGTCTGCAAGACGGTGACCACGTGATTCTTTATACGGATGGCTTCTCGGAAGTCGAAAACAAAGACGGTCAACGCTTGAGCGAACGACGCATTCACAAATTAATCTTAGATATTTTTATCAACGAACCGAATGCCCTCGAGGCCATTAAAAAACTCACGCAAAGGCTCAAAGATTTTATGCAGCAGCCACTAAACGACGATATGACCATGGTTCACGTGAAAGTGAAGTGGGACACTCCGTTTACAGAATCCACTCAAATTTAAAAATTAATGATTCGCAGGTAAACGCTGAGCGCTCTGACAAAATGGTGCGCTCGGGTCCTTTTGGCAGAGATAAGCCTTTAACTGAGCGTTTTCTATCTCGAGATTTTTGATCCTTATATCTTTCTCTGACTTCTCAGTTGCGACGAAGGCTTTAAGATTTGAAACGTCTTTAATCACTTGCTTTAGGCTCTCGTAAATCTCTTTAACTCCTTGCATAGCCAGCGCGGCAAGTTTGTCGTACTTCACACCCCAAACACCCTGTTCACCCACCTTGACGGCTTTATTCAGATCATCATCACCCACATCGACAACCTCAGGGAACGAGCGAACGATCTCTTGAGCAATCACACCGACGTCCGAAGTTTTATTGGCCTTCCAATCATAAGACACCGCACGGTAGTTATCAATTTTATCTAGCACTGAATAATCATGAATATTTTCTTTCAAACGAACATCGGAATAAGCCAACCACGACGAGTTATTCTGTTGGAGATAAACACCATTGGTATGATCCGCATCCA
>JAIEOS010000064.1 GCA_019750295.1 Bdellovibrionales bacterium
GTCAGTTTAGGAACGGTGCTTTTGCCGACGCTGTCTGAAAGATTAAGTCGCGGGGATGTTTTGGGATTTAAGTCCGAAATTCTCACAAATCTAAAAATTTTAATGCTCATGTGTTTACCGGCCAGTGTCGGTTTATTTATGATCGCAGAGCCGTTGGTGCAGCTGATGTTCGAACGAGGAACGTTCACCCATGATCAAACTTTAGTGGTGACGGGAGTCGTTCAGATCTATTCGGCCACTTTGATCGGAGCCTCTTTATCGAGAGTGATGGGACAGTCGTTTTACGCATTCAAAGATACCATCACTCCGGCGGTGGCCGCGCTCTTGGGACTCATCCTGCATGTGTGCTTAGCGCCGTACATGATGGCTCGCTGGGAAATTTATGGCCTGGTCGGATCCACCTCGATTGCGTCGTTTGTGAACGCGCTGTTTTTATTTACGATGTTCTACTGGAAGCACGGAGGCTTTGGTCTTTCTCAACTGCTGGTGACAACGCTCAAGTGCACCATGGCCACGCTTTCGATTGTGCTGATCTGTTGGGGACTGAATCAAGTTTTAGAGACATCGACTTTTCCGCTTCTCCTTCTTTATGTAGGGGTGGCCGTCAGCCTGAGTGGCGTGGGATATTTTTTAATGTGCGCAGTCTTTAAAGTCGAAGAGTCGCAGGTGGTGCTCGCGAAAATTCGACGACGATTCAAAAAGAAGTAACTAAGGATTCGGTGGTTCGTTCGGCGGGTAATGCGACTTGTACTGTGGTAAATACGTGGGAAAAGGTAAGCAGCAGGGGACGTAAGGTCCACTCGCCGTTGCGCAGTTCTCGTAACCAGCGGGACGAGGTCCTCCACATCTGAAAAACCAATTGATGTCGCCACTGTGGTAGGCCCCTTGAAAAGAGAGCGGAACTCCTGCCTCTTGCCCGGTTCCATACTCACCCGTACGACAAAGCCAATCCCCAGGAACGCGCTCCTGAATATACTCACGGAGTTCTGTGCCTTGGACATTGTAGCTTGCGTCGACTTCGGCCACTTGAATGCGCAAATCACAGCCTCTGGGGAGATCGGTCCAAATCAGATCCAACTGATCTTTAGGGGAATCGGCAGATGAAGAAGTATATCCAGATGAGGGATCTAGGGGGCGACCGCACACATTCGTCAAGCGCTCACAAGGCTTCCAGGCGTAGTCCATGTTGGTTGTGTTAAGCCCAAGATTTTCTTGCTCTCGGAAGTAAAAATAATTTCCATCAGTGCTATCGTTGAATGCAGCGGCGTCGGTGAGGTGCGTGTTTGCAGTATAATTGATCTTGTGAAGCGTACCGATATCAAATACGGGTAAACCGGCGCAGGAATGTCCTGGTGTGCAATGGATAATTCCGCCGGGATAATGGAGTCCCATGACAAGCATATCTCCGATCTCAGGTCGAGGAGCAAAACCGGTATCGGCGTTTCTAAAATAATTCATTTTTAAAAGTTCAGTGGAATGAAAAGTCTGTCGTTCTGGAAAGTCAGGCTGATATAAAACTTCATTTCCAGGAGTGCCCGTCAATCTCGGTTGTACGAAAGCACCCCAGACCAGTACGTTGTGATTCGGATGTCCACGAACTCGCTCCTTGGAGATGTTTCTGCACATCAATATACTGCCCCGTCGGATCCCTGTCACACGCGCCCGAACGGTACGATCGGCAGGGCCATCTCCCGAACTGCAGCTTTTATAAAGTGGGCGAGAGCCTCCGTTGTAGTCATCATTGTATGCGGGAGGATTACCCAAATTTGTTGTGTTGATCGTCGCATTTAGATCTTCAGCGGTTGGGCCGGTGGGCGAGATGACCGCTAAGGTTAAAGGACTGACAGGTAGTGGTTGATATTGAAAACGTTCTTGCGCGCGACATTCGCGACTTCGTCCTGCACGGTCCGTGTACGTCACGGAAGCCGTGACGAGCCAACCCTTGTTGGCTTCGTCCATATCCGTGTTTCGACTTAAACTAAAAACTCCGGTACCGTTCTCGGGATATTGAGATGTCGATAAGCCCTGAGGGCGTAATGTTCCTGCTTGTAAACTGGCTTCGAGATTATTGTTCCGGTTTTGTGGTCGTGTGTGACGGGGGCGAGTCGGAGGAGCGCAGCCGAGGGTGGCTCCGTTACGGATATCAAACGGTTGAACTTTTAAAAATCCTTGCGCGTTTTGAATTCCGGCGACCATGTCCTGAGCCGCATTGCGAGGGGGAATAAAATCGGCCAACACCGGTCCGAGTCCCCGAGCATTGTCGCAGATCGCTTGATCGCGATTCACCAACGCATCGAGCATCGACATGGTTCCCATGATTAATCGGTGTGGGTAGATGGATCCATTGTTATCAAACGTGGTGATGTCGGAGTATATGGGAGTACCAACCCAGCGCGCCGGTATACTTAATCCCACTTCCGCTTGACCAGGAAGACCCGTGCCCACGACGCTGGGAATTGGCGTGAGCGGAGCCCCCGGAGTCATTCCGAAATACGGTGCTCCGGTCCCCGCAGCGGCACGAATATCGACGAAGCTTCTGACGATTCCGCGCTCGCGCACATTGCTGAGGATGCGATGAGCTTCCGCGAGGCACGCACTAGATCCCTGAATGGTGGCGGAGTTCACGGAGCGTTCCGACGACGAGGTGAGAGTCATGACCGCAGTCACAGTGATCGCGAGAAATCCAGCGGCGATCATCACTTCGGGAAGCGAGAGTCCGGCATTGTTTATAAAATGTCGATTTCTGCGGTATCGGAACATCGTTATCTTATCGGTATATTTAAGAAAATTCTGCGGCTTTACTCCCAACTTTATCAAAAGGAGACAGCCCTGAGAAGAAACTATGGAATAATCAGATCTGAGCTAGTCGTAGGTCAGATCACGCGATCGAAACGAAACACTTGTAAGGGTGGGAAAGATAAAATGAGAGGAGGAACTGCGGAAACAAAAAATCCAGTTTCTTCCCCGGGCACGGCCACAAACTCGAAGGGACCCTCGGTCACTTTCAAATTTTTGTCTAAGCGCTTAACGTTGAGCGCGCTCGTGCCGTAGGAGTTAAAGAAATGGCCTTCCATTTTAGGAATAATCCAATAGTGTTTGCCATCAATGACTTCTCGACGGGAAAAATAAATTCGATGGGAGGAGTTGGTATAAAATTGTCCTCGGAGCCAAACTCCTGGGCTCGTTTGGATTGCATTTTTGCTCAAATACTCTGTGATCTGAGGTTCGAGCATTTTAAATTTATAGACGTACAAAATAATATCGGGTGAATCGGCTGTCATTTTTTCGAGGATCAATTGCTTTCTTGCAATTTCACTGGGTCCTACAAAGTTGAAAATCGTATTGAGTCTTGGCGTGGTTCCGACGATGTCATAGATTTTGACTTGGGGATTTTTCTTTCGGTAAGCTTCGATCTCGTCGACCACCTTACTTTGTGGTTGATTAGAGTCGTCACTGGTGGAAAGCCTGTAGATCTGAATGCTGTTGACGGTGAGAAGGGCGATAATCCCGCCGCTCAGGAGCGGAGTCCACTTGCGGATTCTCTTCTCAAGAAAGTCATAAAAAAAACAAAAACTCAAAGCCAACGACGGCGCCAAACAGAATGCGACAAAGAAAGGGAGTTTATGGTTGTGCAAAAGCATCGCGGTCACAAGAATTAAATTGTAGGTATGAAAAGGCAACAGCAGTTCTTTTTCTGAGTTTTGTCGGAACCGAGTGAAAACTTGCACGATCGCGACCATCATCCAAAAGTAAATCATTAAACTAAGAACGATGTTACTTTTGACAAAACCAATCACATAGTAGAACGCGCTTGGCGAAAAGGCCGAGGGGTTTCCGTAGGTGGGGTCGAACGTTTTTGCGTAGAAATCGATCGCCGAAGTCACACTTCTTAAAATAAATTCGAGGGAAGGGACAAGGGGTGAAATCAGTACGATCAACGAAAATAATGTGAGAGGTAAACAGTGGGAGACCAGCACGAGTAAAAAGTAACGATAGTTTTTAAGTTTGAGTGATAAAAACAAAAGAGCGATCCCTTGGGAGATCAAAAATAATATAAATTTTGGAGTCGTGCAAAAAATCAAGATATTGAGGACGGTGACCACGAGCATAGATCTGTAAGTGATGTTTTTCTGGGGCAACTTTAAACAGTAATAAAGTGTGAAGGCTTGAAGGGCGAAAGCCATCACGTCGGCGCGAATGCGAAAGCCCTGATGGAAAAAAATGGAAGTGCTTAAAATAAGACAGAAGGACGGCCAAAAAAATTGGGGCGATTTAAAAACCAACGCGGTGGTTTTTGCGGTAAAGATCACTCCGATGATCGCCATCGCCGACATCAGCAGTCGCGCCCATAAGTACGTGTGCCATTCTGTGGCCGCCCAGTGGGTGAACAGATAAGTCACCACGTGAAAAGGCCATTTGTAGTAGATCGAAACGAGCCCCTCCGGCGAAAAGGTCTTTTGCGAGAGAGTCAGGAGCCAAACTTCCGAATCGGACACATAAGAGATTTGTGAGAGCAAAATGAAAAAAAGTCCTAAGGCGAGGCCAAAGAAAATCCACGAAGAGTGAATACATCGTTCAAGAGCGAGATTACGCGTCATACCTACCTGGGTTCTAAGATAAGGCCTAGAGTACCTTTTATGATTTTAACCATCGGAATCGTGGTTTACAACGAAGAAAAAAATATTCCTCTGGTGGAAAAAAATATCTCCCGGATTAATCACCAGTTGGGTCGCCAATGCCGAATTATCGTTATCGACAATTCCTCCACAGATTCGACATTACAAAAACTTCGCGAACTTCGTCGACGTCTTCAATTTGATATTTATTCTCGCTCTTTAAATCATTTAGGAGAGGCGCGCGCCGATGTGGTGTCTTTGGCTCTCACTCCCTGGGTGGGCTTTATCGATGCCGATACTTTAATCCCCGAAACGTGGTGTGAAGAGCTTCTTATGCAGATGCAAAACGAAGATGAGAAGGTCGCTGCCATCGGCGGACCGTTGCGTCCTGCCGGAGAACAGTCAGGACTCTATCGCCGAATTTTTGCGCACTTTATGGGCTCTTTAAATTCGCCTCAAGTGCGAATGTATTTGCGCCCGCAGCAAGTTCAACATATCGCCACGGCCAACGTGATTTACCGTCGTCGAGCCTTGATCGAGGCCGGTAGTTTTTCGGAACGATTTCAGTTCGTGGGTGAAGATTTAGATTTGAGCTATAAGTTGCGCGAGCGCGGTTATAAATTAATGATGGTTCCGGCTCTCTCGGTCGAACATCGGCTTCCGCGCCATCTTCGTCAGTGGGAAAAGAAAGCCTTGTCCTATGGTAAGGGTCGAGGCCGAGTGAGTTATCACCATGGCGATTACTTTTCTACCAGCGTTCTTTTCCCTTGGGTTTTTGCGATTTTCATTTTTCTAGTGATCCTCACATTTCCCCAGCTCTATGGGGTTCCTTTTTTCCTGTACGGAACAAGTCTTTGGTTGATGTTTAAATTTGCCTCGACGGAAAATGAGAAATTAGGGTTTAGAGATTCGGTCAGACAAACTCATTGGACGGTACTTACTCATCTTTTTTATAGTTTAGGAATTATTCTCGGAAGCCTTCAGGGGTTTAAAGATCGTTGGGAAAAGCCCGTGGATTCCCCTCAGCGTGAACGATGGGTGGCTATCCACGACGACGCTTTAAACTTGAGACCTTCCAGCGATCTGACAAAAGTTTCCCAAAAAAACGACAGTCGGGTTATGGTGTAATAGAGGGCGAGGGGTGCCACAAAGGCAGGCTCGCTCACCACCTTTTTCCAAAAGAGGGGCGAAGCTGAACGGGAAGGACTTGCGGAAAGTGTTTTTCCTTGGGACCATGATTTTTTTAGAATATCCCACCATCCATATTGAGGGTCATGAACCACGCCCCAGTCGATCTGTTGGATCGACTTTCCCTGGTTTAAAATGCTCACACAAAAATGATACTCCTCTCCACTGACGGGAAGGTCTTCCGGAAAGCGAAGGGCGATTTTCGAGAACGTCGGAGCGTAGTAGAAAAAACAGCCTCCGAGAGTAATGCGGTGGAGATGGCGATAGAGCCACATGTTGCACATGTAGTTGTAAAACTGAGACGCTAGAAGTGTCGACGGAGAGTTAAGATATCGACCCGAGAAGACAACTTCAGGATTGTTGATGCTCAGATTTAAAACCGTCTTGAGGTCTTCCGAGTTCTTCAAGGAACAGTCTTCATCCATAAATAAAATAACGTCGCCAGTGGCATGGGCGAGGGCTCGATTTCGAGCCTGGCTAATCCCTCGGACCGGGGATAGGATCCAAAGCGTGGAGAACTGTGAGGGCAGTTTCGGCAAACTGTTTTCGAGAAGCTCTGGATCTCCCGTCAAGCCGATCACGACTTCTACGGGTGATGCGATCGTTTGGGATCGGAGGCTATAGAATAAGCGGGTGAGTTCGTCTTTTTTGCCGAGACTCGGGACGACAATAGAAATCTTCATTAGAAACCGACCACCTTTTTACCGAGCCATGCCCATTTTCTTAAAAAGAAAATAACTTTCTTAGAAAGCCGTTGGCGAGTCGGCAAGGCCTGCCATTCTGGCGGGAATCGAGTGAGTTCTTTTAAAAATCCACGAAC
>JAIEOS010000065.1 GCA_019750295.1 Bdellovibrionales bacterium
AACTCTTTAAAGACTCTGATAAAAAGTACGGCGGGATTCTCCTGAAGACTCGTAAAGGGAGAGCTTCGGGGCGTCCCATAGATACTAAGCGCACCATCCATTTGGTTCTTCGATCGACTATGGCTACGGGAGACATGGCTTTTACTAAGCCGAAGAATAAAAAGAAGGTTTTAGAGATTCTTGAGAAGTTTGGCCTGAAGTATGGTGTGACGCTGGTCTATCACGGGATAAATGTGAATCATCTTCATCTCCAAATTAAGCTTTCCAATCGATACGGATATTTTAAGTTCATCCGTGCGGTGACGGCGGCGATTGCGATGGCCGTGAGTGGTGTGAATCGATGGATTAAAAACTCTTCGGGTCGAAAGTTTTGGGATTATCGTCCATTCACACGTGTCGTGATGGGGTATAGGGATTCGGTGCGACTGAATGATTATCTTCAGATCAATCAGTTGGAAGGCTTTGGAGTGCAGAGACCCATTGCGCGGCAGATGGTGGTCGAGCGCTGGAGGTATACCCGAGAGCCTCTACCGGAGTTCTAGCGAAAGTTATTAAACTGAATGGGCACTTCGACGCTCGCGCCTTTGAGGAATTGCATGCACTCTTGAAGAGTGTCGATGCTTTTTGAGGTCACACGCACCAGATCGCCGTTGACGGCCGGTTGAACTTTAAGGCCGGAGTCTTTAATTGTTTTAACGATTTTTTTTGCGGCTTCTTTTTCGATGCCTTGGATGAGGGTCACGGGTTGCCTCCACATCATGCCGCCGGCGGCCTCGGCTTTTTCAAAGCGGAGAGCTTTAAGATCGATGCCGCGACGATGAGCCTTGGACTGCAAGATATCCTTGAGGGCGTTTAACTTGTAATCGTCGTCGGCCATGATGGTGATGGTTTTACGATCCCACTGGATTTCGGACTTGCTGCCTTTAAAATCATAGCGACTTTCCATTTCTCGACGAGCCTGGTTCACGGCATTATCCAACTCTTGGATATTGATTTCAGAAACGATATCGAATGACGGCATAATCCACTCCTGTTTGCTGTGTTTTTACTCACCTCAGACCCCTAAAGCAAATAGATTTTTTGCGCCGATGGTAGCGAAATTCGACCGACCCCAGTGGCCAGCTCTTGCCAACACTCTCCCCAGAGAGTTAAATCTGAAATCTGAGGTAACAATCATGAAAAAATTATTAGCACTCTTTTTGTTATTTTCTTTTTCCCTACTGACGGGCGCCGCTTTTGCGCCGCACATGAAAACGTTTGCTCAGACCAGCGTCGCCAACGCGCAAAAGCCTGAGCCTGTCCAAGAGGAAAGAAGCTGGCTTTTACAGGACGAAAAAAACTCCATCGATATCTTTAATCGCCTCGCGGACTCCGTAGTGAATGTGAATAACACCACACTCGTACGTAACTTTTTTTCGGCAGATGTCCACGAAGTTCCTACGGGTGCTGGCTCGGGCTTTGTTTGGGATCAGCAAGGTCATATCGTCACCAACTTCCACGTCGTTCAACGTGCAAATAAAGTAAAGGTCACTCTTAAAGATGGTCGCAGCTACGACGCTAAAGTTGTTGGTAAAGAGCCCCGTAAAGACATCGCGGTTCTAAAAATCGATGGCGCCAAAGACTTACCCGAGGGATTCTCTAGCCAACTGGCAGATTCTGCAAAAATAGTCCCCGGTCAAAAAACAATTGCGATCGGTAACCCCTTTGAATTGTCCCATACATTAACCACTGGAGTGATCTCCGCTACCGGACGATCATTTCCCTCTCCCACGGGGATTACTATTCGCGACATGATCCAAACGGATGCCGCGATCAACCCGGGCAATTCCGGCGGTCCTCTCATCGACAGTCGCGGATACTTGATGGGCATGAACACCGCGATTTATTCGGAAAGTGGAAACTCCGCGGGTGTTGGTTTTGCGGTTCCCGCCAATACGATCAAACGTGTGGTTGGACAATTGATCAAGTACGGAAAAGTGATTCAGCCAGGCTTAGGAATTATTCCGCTCCCCGATTACTACAAAAGATATTTTCGTTACAAAGGGCTTATGATTGCTCAGACCCGACCCAAAGGGGCCGCACAGAAAGCCGGTCTCCGAGGTGGATCCGTTGACAAGAGGGATGACGTCATCCTGGGCGATATCATCACCCATGTGGATGGCAAGCCCATCGAAGATCTCGATGACCTTTTCAATTTGCTCGAAGATAAAAAAGTGGGAGATAAAGTTGTCGTCGATTATCTCCGTGAAGGTCGAAAAAGCAAAACGACTGTAACCCTTGAGGATGTCGAAGGTTAAAATAAGAAAGGGAAAGTTCAACTTTCCCTTTCTTATGAGGTTCGATCTGAGTTCGCATCTCGATCAAGAACGACTGTCTTCTTTAGAAGCCCGAAGATACGTCAATCCCACAGCTAAACCAATGGCTGCCGCCCCTATGATAACCAAAGCTGGGTATTTCTTTGTGTATCGGGTGGCTACCCTCCGAATGCTAGGAAGATCTACACCTTGAAGACCCTCACTGACTTTTTGAGTCGCTGCATGAACATAGTTCGCCACCAACTCTTCGAAATTTTTAGAAATCATATTTAAGCCAGAACCTGCAGGTTTGCCGTTGAGAATTTCGTTGCCAGTTCCGGGTTGATTCTTCTTCTCTACTTTGCCTTCAACTTTTTTTACATTCTTGAAGCGTTCCGAGTTTGCGTTAGAATTTGTCGTATCCATTTGTCCTCCTCTATATAGTGAAGCCTTAAGACTCCTGAACCCAGATATTTTTGCAAGGTCGATGCCACGGCAGCTTAAGACAAATTGGGCCTTATAAGTAATTTTGCAACAATTTCTATTTCCATGGGTCAAATATCCCCCTAGGTTCATAAATATAGAACCCCAGATCGAATATAAAGCGGCATGCATGATGCAATGGTATTGGAGTGTTGAGCAGCACTACTAAGGAGCAAGCCATGACAAAGAAAAAGACCACCAAGAAGACCACGACGATGAAGACCCAGATCAAGAATCTAAAGACACAGTCTTCACGCACAATCCAAGCAGGATTTGAGCAGGCGAAAGATATGGCGACCTCCGTTCGCGACAATGTGAGCTCCTTTCTCACGGGTACTCCTGCAACACACATCGTTGATGCCATCAAGCGCGACCACGATGATCTTAAGGATCTTATTAAAGTTCTTAAAGATCGCGACCAATCTTTATCCAAACGCAAAACCGCATTCGCTGATTTCTCAGCTTTGTTAAAATCTCATTCTGTCGCTGAAGAAAAAGCAGTTTACTCTGTCACCGACTTCGGAAACGGCAAGGATCTCACTCTAGATACTGCGGAGGGCGTCGTCGAGCATCATATGGCAGACATCCTCCTCGAAGAGATCGACGGAATCACGGACAATGACACGTGGACCGCGAACGTGAAGGTCCTGGCCGAAATGGTTGACCATCACATCAAAGAGGAAGAGAGCGAACTTTTACAAGAAATCAAAAAAAACGTAGACCCCGTGGTTTGCGAACAAATGCTCCATGATTTTATTCAGTGGAGAGCCGCAACCCAAGAACGCACGCGAAAGCAAAATTCCGGCGTCCTCGATCAAGTCTACAATCACTAAGACCAATCCCATCTAAGTCCCACCACAAAAATAGAGGCTCCGAAAGGAGCCTCTTGTCTTTCCATCGCCGCCCACACCAACCCAAACCCCTCAAAGAAAAGAAACACCCCCAAAAACCATCGATCACACCTCATAAAAAAGGGAGTCTCGTTACACTCAATCACCGCTCATAAAATACTCAAAAATAAAAAACTTCGGATACCAAAAGGCGAGTTCCGCTTCCCGCGGCCTGTCTGAGTCTTTTGGTGTCCGAAGTTTTTTATTTTTGAGTATTTTATGAGCGCGCGAGTTAGTTGTAACAGCGGAAGATGTCTTGCTTCATCCCCGCACCCTTAATCTTAAAGAACCAACCTTTTTCAAGATTTCCTTCGTAGAATGGACCAGCTTCAACACCGGGAATCACATCGCTGGTCTTCCCGTGAACCTGCTGGCAATCATCGATATTTTCACGAGGGATGATCACCTGTTGCCCATCAACACAAGTGAACGACATCTTTTCTCCGTCCATAGCAATACGGGCAGTCTCACCTGTGGCAAGGATTTTAAATTCGAGATTCGAAAGAGTCCCCTTGACCTCGAAACATTCATTCATTTGCTCAGCCTGATCAGGAATGACTTTAAACTGAATCATGCTGTGGATCGCATCGAAGGGATTGGTGAACAAAGTGGCCGCAGTCGGGAAAAGGATCAGTTTTCCCGAATTATTACCACACACCTGACGACTACTGCTAAATTGATCTAAACCTTGATCAGGCTTCATGCAACTTGTGATCTTTTCGACCGTGGATTTCCAACAGGTCTGTTCGAAGGCCACTTTACAAACTGCCGGCTTTTGAATGGGTGGAACGCCACCCGTAGGATCGCCATTTTTAGATTCATATCCAGGACCACCGCTATTACAGTGGACCGCAAACATGGCTATCATACTCAAAACGACTTTTCGTAAACGCATAAAAACCTCTATCTACCCTTCTTCATCGAGTTCGTCGTCACCGACCGAGCCCAAATTAAACTTTTCAATTCGGTACCGCATGGAACGGAAAGTAATACCTAACAGCTTTGCTGCTTTTTTCTTAGTTCCATTGGCCGCGTGAATGGCTTTAATGATCAATTCTTTTTCGATCTGACCGATAATTTTTTCTAAATCCACACCTTCTTCGGTGATTTCTATTCCTTCGCTGGAAACGATCTGTTTTCCGCCGCCCGTCGTCTTCACAAACGGAGGTAAGCTCTCAGGAATAATGGATGCACCCGCCTCAAGAGCTACGGTCCGCTCGATGATGTTCTCAAGCTCTCGAACATTCCCCGGGTAATCATAACTTTTAAGTATATTTAAAGCTTCTTGGCTGATGCCCGAAATCTTTTTATTCAAGCGCTCGTTATACTTCTTAAGAAAGTGTTTTGCCAACAACGGAATATCATCGCGGCGCTCGCGCAAACCCGGTGATCGAATTTGGATCACATTCAAGCGATAATATAAATCTTGACGGAAAGTGCCGTCTTTCACCATTTGCTCAAGATCGCGATTTGTTGCGGCAATGATGCGCACATTCACATGGGTATCTTCCGTAGAACCCACACGACGAATGACTCGCTCTTGGATCGCACGAAGCATCTTCACTTGAATGGTCAGAGGAAGCTCACCCACTTCATCTAAAAATAAAGTTCCGCTGTCAGCGGCTTCAAATAGACCCGCTTTATCGGCAATCGCTCCTGTGAAGGATCCTTTTTTGTGCCCGAACATTTCGGATTCCATAAGACTTTCGGGAATCGCCCCGCAATTCACAGATATAAAAGGCTTGTCTTTAAACATACCGTTATAGTGAATTGCTTTCGCGACCATTTCCTTCCCGGTTCCACTCTCCCCAGTCACCAAAATATTAGTTGGGGTCTCAGAAACGCGCTTAACCATGTCGTATATAGAATGCATGGCCGAAGAGTTACCTACCAGATTTTGAAAGCTATGATCTTTGGTCAACTCGCGCTTAAGGCTACGGTTTTCCATTTCGAAATTCTTACTGCGAAGAGCGTTAGAAATATTGATACGTACTTCATCGAGCTTAAATGGCTTGGTAATGTAATCATATGCGCCTAACTTCATTGCCTCTACAGCGGTTTCTGTAGTTCCAAACGCAGTGACTAAAAGAAAAAGAACATCGGGATAGTTATCTTTAACAAATTTTAATAACTCTAAACCGGTCACCTGAGGCATCTGCAAATCAGAAATCACCATTTCGAATGATTTCTTTTTGAGCATATCCATAGCCTGCTGACCATCTTCAACACAGGTGACATCATAGCCTTCTTTACGAAGCATGATGTTTAAAAACTCTCGAATGGACTCTTCATCATCCACAACTAATATTCGAGATTTCATCAGTATTCCTCCATGAATAGGATTTGAAACGTTCTTATATTCTCTGATGCCTAGACCTTATGTGCAAGGAGATACTTGCAGCCTTTAGTGAAGCCGGCCATAGGCCTGTTTTAACATCTTGAGAAAACTCTGGAGTAGAAATTCAAGATGGAGTGGAAAATGTGATGACCATCTCGGTCCACTCACCGTAATGACTTCGCACATCAACAGTGGCCTTGTGAGTTTCAAGAATCGAGTGCACGATGGCAAGACCTAGACCAGTTCCTTTGGATTTTGTTGTATGGAAAGGTTCAAAAATCTTATGAATGTGCTCAGGCTTAATACCCGTTCCGTAGTCTTTAATGGACAGCGTAATCTCTGCTTGTTTTTTTAACTGAATTTCCATTCGGCGACGCGGCTTTCCCTCCATCGCTTGTAGGCCATTAATGATTATGTTCCATAAAGCCTGCTTAATCTTATCTCTGTGACCTTGCACGACAACTCCAGAGCTGATCGAAAGCATAAATTCCACATCTTTGGAGGAAGAATCTAACTTGATAGCATCCACAATTTCGGCCAACAGAAAAGACAAATCGATTGTATCATCCAACGGAGCCTGAGGTTTTGCATAGTCAAGAAACTCTGTGATTAATTTATTCAGCCGATCGATTTCTTTAATTACGATTCTCATGAGAGTTTGATCTTCCGAATCAGCATTGGCATTGGACTGCATCAGCTGCACGCTACCACTGATACTTGCGAGGGGATTACGAATCTCGTGGGCAATTCCGGCGGCCAGCTGTCCAATAGCCGCCAATTTTTCACTCTGCTGAACTCGCCCTTGAAGTTTAGTGAGCTCGGTGACATCCTCGAACGTGAGAATCGCTCCCTGTTTTTTTTCACTCTCATCGAGTAATTTGGAAACCTTGACCCGCAAGGTTTTGAGCTCTCCCTGATCATCTGTGATTTTAATATCTTTAATTCCTAAAAAATCACTGTTTAACAGAAGCGTGGCCGGTGAGAAAATCGAGTCGACTTTTTTGCCAATGGCCGATGAGGACAGGCCCAAAAGACTGAGCGCGTGAGGGTTCTCTTGAAGAACAAACCCCGCATTATCAATCGTCAGTAGACCCGACCCGATATTGTTAAGAATAAGACTATTCAGATTTTTTAAAACGCGGATATCTCGCCCACGCTCTTGCAATTCAACGCCCATAAAGTTGAGCTGCTCACTTAGGTATCCCGAAAGATAAGCGACAGTGAAAAACGCTAAATTGTTAATTCCGACGGCCAAGTAAAGCGTGTTGCCTTGGATACTCTTATCAATCGAGAGCAAAACACTAAAAGCGAGCGATGTAATTAAAGCTAAATAAATTCCGCCGCGTCTTTGAAAAACAACACCGCACAATAAGATATTAATAAGATATAAAAGAACTAATAAAGATTGATTCACACCGATAAAGTAAATCAAACAAGATACATAAACCGTTTCCCACACAAATAAAATTCCGGTCCAGTACCAATGCTTTAGAGCCGAACTTAAGAAGAGAATGTAGGCGCTGTTCAGTAAAAACGAAACAGCGAGAAGACAGTAGACGGAAAAAAATATTTCAAAAGAGATAAATGAAGAGTTCAAAACTTGGTAGATGACCGTCAGTGATAGCACGATGGCCAAGAAGGCCATACGAACTGTTTGAACGGTCAAAAGCTGAGAACTACTTTTAGAAAAGTCCAACGATTGCCAACGGACAGGTGACTTCGGCGCAGCATCGGCCGTCGCCCTGTCCAGGTTACCCATTGGAGGCTCCACCCGCCATTTGGAAAATGGGGAGATACATTGCGAGGACCAGGAAAGCGACGATGCCCCCGAGAACCACGATCAGCACGGGCTCCATCAAACTCGTCATCGCGGCGACGGTTCCATCCACTTCGTCCTCGAAGAAATCTGCGACTTTACTTAACATTTCGTCCAAGCCCCCGGTCTGTTCACCGACAGCCATCATTTGAACAACGAGTGTTGGAATAATCTTTTCCTGCGCAAAAGGGACCGCGATTGATTTCCCCGACGCGATCGAGTCTCTGGCTCGGAAAATGGCGCGCTCAAGAACCGTATTCCCCGACACTTGCCCGGCGATATCCATCGCATCCATGATCGGTACACCCGCAGTGAGAAGGGTGGAAAGTGTTCTGGTAAACTTAGCCAATCCGCCTTTGACAATGAGATCCCCAAAGACAGGGACTTTTACAAGCAGGATATCGATAGTTTCTTTACCCGTGGTAGTGTTGTAATACTGTTTTACCGCAAAAATGACAGTCCCAATTCCGATAAGTATCATCCACCAATAGCTTTGCAAAAACTCACTCATATTCATGACGAATTGGGTGAGTGCCGGGAGCTTCATTCCGCTGCTAGTGAACAGTTCTGCGAACTTGGGAATGACAAAAACTAAAAGACCACCCACGACCACCATAGAAATCACCAAAATAGCAATCGGGTAAACTAAAGCTCCTTTAATCTTCGCTTGAATTTTGACGAGCTTCTCGATGTAATCGGCTAATCTTCTTAAGACGATTTCGAGAACCCCTCCCTCTTCTCCGGCCACAATCATATTCACATAAAATTTGTCAAAAATATGAGGCTGCTTACCGAAGGCCTCTCCCATTTTTTTTCCCGCGGAAATATCTTCCGTCACTTTTAAGATGGCATTTTTTAACGCGGGACTCTTCGACCCCTTGGATAATGCATCAAGTGATGGAACGATCGGCACGCCGGCCGCGATCAGAACCGCAAGCTGCCTTGTGAAAACCTGGAGCTCCTTGGACTTTACTTTTTTGCTCGCCGTAGAAAAACTAAACTGAGTTTTTCTACCGCCGACAGCTCCTCCGCCACCCGCTTCAACCTTGATAGGGATCAACTTATTGGCGCGAATTTTTACACGAGCCTCGGTCTCATTATTCGCCTCGATTTGACCTTCGACAGCAGAGCCCGAAATTGATCTCGCTTGATACCTAAATAAAGCCATTAAGAATTACCCACGCTGCAAGAGCTTGAAAAGTTCATCGGGATTTCCAGTTTCGAGATAGGCTTCTTTTTCAGCGATTTTTTTACTTTTCACTAATTCTGCCAAAGCCTGATTTAAAGTGTTCATTCCTGACTTCTCCTGACCCACTTCCATCAAATTCTGAACCTGGTGAAGTTTCCCTTCTCGAATTAAATTACGAATTCCCTGATTTAACAATAAAAATTCTGCGACCAGGGTGCGCTTCCCATTGGTCATAGTCACCAAACGCTGACTCATCACTGCTTGCAAAGTGAAACTGAGTAACACTCGGATCCGTTCTTGCTGCTCGGGCGCAAAGATACTCACAATCCTGTTGATAGTTTGCACTGCAGAATTTGTATGCAAAGTCGCAAAGACTAAGTGACCTGTTTCCGCAAGCTTCAAGGCCGTTTCGATAGTTTCAAGATCACGCATCTCCCCTATCACACAATAATCAGGGTCTTGGCGGAGTAAGTGTTTTAACCCTTCACTATACTCGACACAATCTGTTCCGATCTCACGCTGATTCACAATACAGTTATTATGGGGGTGCACAAACTCGATAGGATCTTCGAGAGTCACGATGTGTCCCTGCCTCTCCTCATTAATTTTTTGAACCAGAGAGGCAATGGTGGTCGATTTACCGCTTCCAGTAGGTCCAGTCACAAGGATTAATCCGTTCGGAAGATTCGTCAGCTTAGGCACCGCCGGAGGGAGATTTAACTCTCCATAATGAGGAATCGCGGTCGGAATTCGACGGAACACTCCCGACACGCAGTTCTTTTGAAAGAAATAGTTCCCGCGAAACCGAGAAAGATCTTTCACGTCAAAACTAAAATCTAATTCTTTCGAGTTTTCAAATCGACTCTTTTGCGATTCATTCAAAATCGAAAAGCAAAGCTCCCGGGTTTTTTGCGGTGATAGCGGCTCGGTTTTAACTCGGATAATTTTTCCCTCAATGCGCAAGCACGGAGGACTCCCTGCAACGATATGCAGATCGGATGCGTTTTGATCTTTTGCGAGCTTGAGCAGTTGTACAAGGGTAATCATACTGGATCTTTCATCGTCCCTTGAATAACTTCGGTTAAAGAAATAAGTCCCTTTTTAGCTCTCTCAAGTGCGGACTGACGCAGAGTTTTCATTCCTCCTGCAATGGCTGCTCGGCGGAGTTCAACCGGCGTGGCCCCCTTCATAATCGCATCTTTCAAAACATCGGTCATAACCATAAACTCGTAAACTGCGACGCGCCCTTTAACTCCGGTGCCTAGACAGTCTTCACACCCACCACCTTTATAGAAAGTGATTCCCTTCACGTCAGCTTCCTTCATTCCCAATCGAAGCAAAGTGTCGTTGGTGACTTTGTCTTCTTTTTTACACTTTCCGCAAATTTTACCAACAAGACGTTGAGCTAAGACCAACTCGATGGTTGCCGTAATCAAATACCCAGGTATTCCCATCTCAAGGAGACGAGAGACCGTTCCCGGTGAGTCATTCGTGTGAAGTGTGCTCATCACCAAGTGACCCGTAGAAGCTGCTTTGAATGCAATCTCTGCGGTCTCGGTATCACGAATCTCTCCGACCAGAATCACATCAGGATCCTGTCGCAAGAAAGCGCGAAGCGCATCCGCAAAGTTGTAACCAATATCCGAATTGGTTTGTGTCTGATTCATACCTTCAATTTTAAATTCTACAGGATCCTCAGCCGTACTGATATTAATAGCCGGATCATTGATTTCTTGAAGTGAGGCGTACAATGTTGTCGTCTTACCACTCCCCGTGGGCCCAGTGACCAAGATCATTCCCTGAGGCTTCTCGATGGCCGCCTTGAGCGTGGCCAACTGAGAGTCGTCAAAACCGAGATCCAAAAGTTTAATTCCCGTCACTTTGGATTTATCTAAAATCCTCATGACCACTTTTTCACCATCAACCACCGGCATAATATTCACGCGAAAATCAATCTCACCTTTGTCTTTAAACCGTAATTTAATACGACCGTCTTGCGGTTTACGTCGCTCTGCTAAATCTAACTTAGCGATAACTTTGATTCGCGAGGATAATGCCGAGCCTAAAGAGACCGGTGGTCGATACTTTTCAATAAGCATCCCGTCTTTACGGAAACGGACACGCACCGACTTTTCGTAAGCTTCAATGTGAATATCAGATACTCCGTCTTTCACAGCTTCATAAAACATGGCATTTACAAATTTTATGACTGGCGCATCTCCATCTTCGCTTTCAACACCCATCACCGCTGACTTTTCGTCAATCTCTTCGACATCAGAGAACAACTGATTGACGTTTTGATTCTCGGGGTAATATCTCTCTTGAGCTACACGAATCGCTTTTTCGGTGGCAACAACAGGCTCAATTTTACATTTAGTAATATAGGCAATATCGTCTCGCATAAACAAGTTGGAAGGGTCTGCGAAAGCAATGACCAGCGTGGAGCCTGATTTTGAAATCGGCATAATACAATACTTGCGACACTGATCGCCTGTTAATAGATTAATCGCATCTTTATCGATTTCGAAATCATTAAGATCGATAAACGGCAGTTGGTAATATTCGCTGAGATAAGCACCCAGCTGCTCATCTTCCACTCCCAATCGATTGGCAGCCACAGTCAAAGATTCATTGGGTTTTTTGCTACCTTGAATTTGTACGAGTTTATTACTGTCGGAGGCGGCAGCTTTTTTATCGGCAACGGCTAATTTAGACACGTTTCGGCCCTTTCGTTTACAATTTAACTTATTAAAATTCTAGACTATTTTGTTATCAGTGAGGAGAAAGATTAGATCGTCTTGGTCGGACGGCTAGGTCCCATTTACAAAGCTGGACCAAAATCGGGCGGTGCTATTTTATTTTCTGAGAAAAATAATTTCGCGAATGATCAATGTCGTGAGTAATAGCTTGTTTGAGTTCATCTAAGGAAGAGAATTTTTTTTCTTCGCGAACGCGGGAATAAAAAAAGAGTCTAACGACCTTGCCATAAATATCTTGATCAAAGTCGAGGATATGAGTTTCGATCGTTCTTTGCTGATTCGCGAAGGTCGGATTATGCCCAATGTTGGTCACCGAAGTGTACTCTCTTCCATCAATAGAAATTCTTGTCGTATAAACTCCACTTTGAGGAATCACGGTTCTATCCACTCCCAGATTCGCTGTAGGAATTCCTAGCTTTCGACCACGCTGGTACCCTTTTAAAACTTGGCCCTCAATGAAAAAAGTACGCCCTAGGAATCGATTGGCCTTCTCGATGTCTCCCGCTCGCAAACACTCTCGGATGGCAGTACTAGAGACAATCTCGTTATTCAATTTTAAAGGAGGAACCTGAAGAACTTTGCAATTTTTCGAAATCGCGTGACTTTGTAAAATGTGAATCGTGCCCTCACGCTTGTGACCAAACACGAAATCGTAACCCACAACCATCGTCTTCGGCTTAAAAATATCAAAAATAAAACGGTCTAAAAATTCCTTAGCCTTCACTTGAGCCATCGCGGCATCAAATGGAATTACAAAAGTGTAATCAATTCCAAGCTCGGCGAGAAAGCGCATTTGCTCTTTCACTTTAAAAATTCTCTCGACGGAGATTCCGGTCAAGATCTCCACAGGATGAGGATCAAACGTGATCACCGCAAGTGGCCCCGCCGATGCAGTGGCTTTAAGCTCTTGAATCAAGCTCTGATGCCCTCTATGGACTCCATCAAAATTACCGATGGTGAGCCCGGCCACGGATTCACCGACAGCATTTTTTACGTCGTCAATAGATTTGAATATCTTCATATTTTAGTAGGCCAACACCCTGAGTTCATTTATATTTAAATATATGTCTTTTTTAAGCAAAAAAATATGGTTTTTTGGCAAAATTGCCGCATTTTACAGTCGGCAATCAGGATTGGTGCACCGTATTCTTTTGTGCTGGCTTGTAGGAAC
>JAIEOS010000066.1 GCA_019750295.1 Bdellovibrionales bacterium
GCCATCTTCGCCGAGGATGTTCAGCTTTGCCAAGAAATGGCGAAAGTGGCCGCGGAAAAGATTCAACCGGGAGACCGCATTCTCACTCACTGCAATACGGGCGCGCTAGCGACCGCGGGACGGGGCACGGCTCTCGGTGCAATCACCCTAGCCCATCAACAGGATAAAAAGATTCACGTCTATGTCGACGAAACACGTCCACTGCTTCAAGGGGGACGATTGACATCGTGGGAGCTGGCAAAGGCAAAGGTGCCGTACACTCTCATTTGCGACAACATGGCGGGAGCTTTGATGTCCATGGGGAAGGTCGATAAGATCTTTGTCGGTACCGATCGCATCGCCGCCAACGGAGATTTTGCAAATAAAGTGGGAACGTACTCTCTGGCGGTCCTCGCAAAGTATCATAATATTTCCATGTACGTGGTCGCTCCCTCAACGACGGTGGATGTTCGTTGTCCTTCCGGAAAAGAAATACCGATCGAAGAGCGCAAGGCCAGTGAGGTGCGAGGAGTTGAAGGGCACTTTGGAGCCGTCCAATGGGCTCAAGAATCCACACCTGTCTTTAATCCCGCCTTTGACGTCACTCCCGTCGATCTCATCACCGGGATGATTATTGATGACAAATACTATTCGCAAAAAGATCTTAAAGACGGCGCACTAAGGAGTCTATAAATGTGGGGAATTATCGGTGGTTCGGGCTTTGAAAAATTTGATGGCTTTGAGGTGATCGAAGAGCTCAAGCGCTCCACGCCCTTTGGCGACTGCTCCGAAGGACTAAAAATCGGAAAAGTGGGCGGCGAAAAAGTGGTCTTCCTCCCTCGTCATGGACTCCATCACACGCAAACGCCGTCGGAAGTGAATTATCGTGCGAACATTTACGCTTTAAAAAAATGTGGGGTTCGCCAGATTCTCGCCTTTTCTGCCGTGGGAAGTTTACGAAACGAATTAGTTCCAGGTGATATGGTCGTTCCGCATCAATACATCGATCGTACAAAGTCCCTCCGGAAAGCGAGCTTTTGCGGAGAAGGGATGGTGGCACACGTCTCTTTAGCCAATCCGACGTCGCAAATTCTAACAGATCAAGTAAAGATTATTGCGAAAGAGATGTCTTTTAAGTGTCATTTTGATCGAGTTTCGATTGTGGTGGAAGGGCCGTATTTTTCAACGAAGGCGGAATCCCATATGTATCGCGCTTTGGGTGCGGATATTATCGGAATGACCGCATTTCCCGAATACGCTCTCGCGCGCGAAGCGGGGATGGCCTTCCTGCCGTGCAGTTTTGTGACGGATTACGATTGCTGGAAGGATGACATTCCTCACGTGACCGTTCAAGAGGTGATGAACACCATGAAGCTCAATAATGGTAAAGCCTTTACCATCGCCGAACGTATCGTCAAAATCGATTCGGCGATCCTCAAAAAAGCCTCGGAATTGGAAAACGGCTTAAAAAATGGCTTAATGACACCAATGGCAGCGCTCAGTCCGGCTCAACAAGAATGGATGAGCGTCCTTACCACTTAATATTTAATTAGCCGTTTTTTGATTCGCCTTCGACAAGGGTGCACTTTTTGTGAATGCACTTCGGAGTGGATTTGACTTTAGGGCTAGGCGTGGCCTTTCCACCCTTCTGGTGAAGAGGATGTGGATCATCTTCTGCCGGTGGGCAATTTGCGACTTCGAGGGCTTTCTCGAGATAACTTTCGTAAGCTCGACGGTGCTTCTTATGGACCGTTTCGTGCGTGCTGCACAAGCCGGGGACGGCGACACAGTCAGTGTTCCGTGCGCATGATTGCCACTTGTGAAGCTCCGTTCCTTTAGCGTAGGAAAAGGACTGACATAAAACCAAAAGTAAGGAAATCATTTTAAGCCTTTAATCGAAGGTTCGTTTTAATTTATTTTTTTCCGCATGCAGTTCGCGAGCGAGGCGAATGAGTTCGTCGAGCAATTCGCTGTAGGGGAGATTTGTCGCTTCCCACATTTTGGGATACATGCTGATGCTGGTAAATCCAGGAATCGTATTCACTTCGTTTAAGTAAATCTTTCCGGTGTTTTTATCGAGGAAAAAATCCACTCGTGCAAGTCCCTTGAGCTCGAGAACCTGAAAGGCTTGGAGCGCGTAAGCGGTGATTTGCTTTTTTTGCTCGGGGGTGACGTCAGCAGGGATTTTAAGCTGAGCTCCGTTCTCGTCGATGTATTTCGCTTCGTAGCTGTAAAACTCGTGAGTGGGAATGATTTCGCCGACGATACTGGCGCGAGGTTTATCATTCCCTAGAATAGAAATTTCTAATTCGCGAGCCGCCACGGATTTTTCGGCAAGCACTTTTGTGTCGTAGAGCAACGCTTCGTTGATTTTATCTTGAGCTTCTTCTTTCGTCTTAATTTTAAAGACGCCCACGGAGGAGCCTGAGTTCGCGGGCTTAATAAAAAACGGCAAACCGAGTTGATCAATACATTTGCTGATCCACTGAGAGGGATTCGCTACAAATTCCGACTTTCTAAAAACAACGGTTTCCACGACCGGAATCCCGGCGTGGGACAATAGACGGCGAGACATGTCTTTATCCATACCTACCGAAGACCCCACCACTCCCGAGCCCACGTAAGCGATGTTCGCTAATTCCAAAAGTCCCTGCATCGTTCCGTCTTCGCCAAAAGTTCCGTGAAGGATAGGAATAATCACATCAAAGTTTTTGGTATTAAGATTTTTTGAGCTATTGATGGGCACCAGTTGCTGCTCGGCCGAGTAGGGAAGGAGAGCGACGGTGTCTTTCGATTTATTGAGGGCGATCAAGCGAGGATTATGGGCCTCGAGTAAAAGCTGAGCTTGGTCGGGCATCACCCAGCGGCCCTCCTTATCGATCCCGATGAGGAAGACATCGTATTTAGTTTTATCGAGGGCTTTGTAAACAGAGAGTGCGGAGGTGATGCTGACTTCGTGTTCTCCCGAACGTCCACCAAACAGTATTCCCACTCTCAATTTACTCATAGCTGCAATTCCCTTGTTGTTTCAGGTGTCTCGTAATCGCTGATCGGAGGACAAGAGCACATGATGTTTTTATCGCCGTACACGTTATCGACCCGGTTGGCAGACACCCAGAACTTCTTCTCCTTGACCCAAGGTAATGGGAAGAAGGCCTGAGCTCGAGTGTAAGGACGATCCCAATCCGAAATCATATCTTCCGCCGTATGAGGAGCGTTTCGAAGAGGATTGTTATCCTTATCTAGCTTTCCGGACTCCACCGCCGAAATTTCTCTGCGGATTTGAATCATGGCTTCGCAAAAGCGATCCATCTCCATACGGCTTTCGCTTTCGGTCGGTTCGATCATCAAAGTTCCCGCGACCGGAAATGACATGGTTGGCGCGTGGAAACCAAAATCCATCAAACGCTTGGCAATATCATCCACACTGACGCCCGCCGATTTAAACTGGCGAACATCGATAATGCACTCATGAGCCACTCGACCGTTCTTACCAGTGTAAAGAACCGGGAAGTGTCCTTCAAGTTTTTTAGCAATGTAGTTGGCATTGAGGATCGCCACTTGAGTCGCTTTCTTAAGTCCCTCGGCGCCCATCATTTTAATGTAGCTCCAAGAAATAGGCAGAATCAAAGCGCTTCCCCAAGGAGCGGCCGAGACCGCGGTTACGCCGGTTTTAGGGCCCGCTTCGGGTTGCAAAGAGTGTTGAGGTAAAAATGGCGCTAAGTGAGCTCCTACACCGATAGGACCCACACCTGGGCCTCCTCCCCCGTGAGGAATACAGAAGGTCTTATGCAAATTAAGATGGGAAACATCAGCTCCCACATCACCCGGTCGGCATACTCCGACCAATGCATTCATGTTGGCTCCATCCATGTAGACCTGGCCGCCGTGAGCATGAACAATCTCGCAAATCTTTTTAAAATCTTCTTCGAATACTCCGTGAGTGGAAGGGTAAGTGATCATAAGACACGCTAAGTTTTGCGCGTGTTGAGAGGCCTTCGCTTTAAGATCTTCGATGTCGACGTTTCCGTTGTCATCGCAACGAACCACAACCACCGACATGCCCACCATCGCCGCACTGGCGGGATTGGTTCCATGCGCAGAGCTCGGAATCAAACAAATATTTCTTTGATGATCTCCGCGGGATTTATGGTACTCGCGGATCACTAATAGTCCTGCGTATTCACCTTGAGAGCCCGCGTTCGGTTGAAGAGACACGGCTTTAAAGCCTGTGATCTGTTGGATTTGATGGTCGAGTTCGCGAATCATCTCCAAAGTTCCCTGAACTTGCTCGATTGGGGCAAAAGGATGCAAGTTTGCAAACCCTTTCCAGGTCACCGGGATCATTTCCGTCGTGGCATTGAGCTTCATCGTGCAGGAGCCCAATGGGATCATTGCATCGGCTAAAGTCAGATCTTTCTTTTGCAAACGAAAAATGTAGCGAAGCATTTCGGTTTCGGAATGGTAGCGGTTAAACACCGGATGCTCGAGATAAGCCGAAGTTCTATCGAGCTTCGTGGAAGGACTCTTCCCGAGATTTGGAGTTAACTTCATTCCACGATTGAGCACGCTCAGAATCGTCGCTAAATCGTCATCGGTCACGGTTTCGTCTAAGGAAATTTGAACCGTTTTGGAATTGGGATAGAAAAAGTTAAGGTGTTTCTCTTGAGAGAACTTTTTGATGTCCGCCATTTGTGCATCGGTGACAGAAAAGCTCACGGTATCAAAAATATCTTTGGCTTGAACCGTATAACCCAGTTTAGACACATGCTCTCGAAGAGAGAACGCCATTTGGCGCACACGTTGAGCTATGGATTTAAGTCCATGAGGTCCGTAGTAGGTCGCATACATTCCGGCAATCACCGCCAGAAGAACTTGCGCTGTACAAATGTTGCTCGTGGCTTTCTCGCGCCGAATGTGTTGCTCGCGAGTTTGCAAGGTCAGGCGATAGCATTGGTTGCCGCGGCTGTCTTTACTCACGCCCACAATACGTCCTGGCATGGAGCGCGCGTACTCTCCGCGCGTGGCGATAAATGCCGCGTGCGGTCCACCAAAGCCCATGGGTACACCAAAGCGCTGGGTGGATCCGACGACAATGTCAGCGCCCATCTCGCCTGGAGACTTGTAAAGAGTCAGCGCGAGGAGGTCCGAGCCCACGATCACAAAGGCCTTCTCTTGTTTGGCCTTGGAAGCCCAAGGGCCTAAATCTTCGAGAGTCCCATCGGCCGCAGGATATTGGCAATAGACGCCAAAAACTTCCGTCCAAGGGCATTGATCCCAATCGCCAATGACCAACTCAATACCGATCGGTGTGGCGCGGGTTTTTAAAACTTCGAGTGTTTGAGGAAAAGTATTTTTTTGAACAAAAAATTTATTTTTCTTCTGACGACCTAAAGAGAACGCCATGGCCATAGCCTCAGCGGCAGCGGTTCCTTCATCGAGGAGAGAGGCGTTGGAAATTTCTAAACCGGTGAGATCTGTCACCATGGTCTGAAAGTTAATCAGTGCTTCGAGTCGTCCCTGGGAGATTTCTGGCTGATAAGGTGTATACGCCGTGTACCATCCGGGATTCTCAAGAATATTTCTTAAGATGACTGGGGGAGTGAATGTTCCGTAGTATCCTTGACCGATATAAGATCTAAAAATTTGATTTCGATCGGCCAGTTTTTGCGCCACCGCGAGGACTTCGGATTCGCTCAGTCCCTGAGGAAGGTCTAAGGCCTTCGTGTAGGCGATATTGCTTGGAATTGTTTGTTGAGTTAAATCATCGAGACTTTGAGCTCCAACGGTCGCGAGCATTTGTGAAATATCACGATCATTGGGGCCGATATGCCGTTGAGCAAAAGTAAACATGTTACCACCCACGCTTAGTGTTTAAGTTGTCTTCTTCTTTTTTGTCGACTTTGTCTTTAGTGTCTTTTTCGCTTTGGCAACAGTGCGTTTGATGGTTTTCTTGATTTGCTTTTCTTCTTTTTCAATCGACTGCTGCGCTTTCTTAGAAAAATAATTAAAGTTCTTCATCACCATCTTTTCTAAATCGCCACGTTGTTTAAGGACACTGGATTTGTACTCGTTGATCATCTTTACCGCTTCGTTCTTTTTCAAGTTGATGTTCTTAAGAGCTTTATCAATATCTTTTTCAACTTGAAGTTGTACGGTTTGAATTCGGGTCATCAAAGTTTTATATTTCTTTTCGATGAACTTCACTTTGTCTTCGGGAATCGCTTTTTTAAGATCAAATTTTTCGATCTCTGCCAGGAGCTTTTTGACCTCGACCTTAAGGCTTTCGAAATCTTTAATTTTGAGAAGTTCATCACGGATTTGCGATAGTTTAAAAGATGAGTTCATTGCGACCCCTTTTTGCTAATTTGGTTAAGTGTTAGCTGGCCCTCGTTTTACTTGTGAAAGACGCAATTCTCAAGTGATTTTATGCCGTAAGTGTGGCATTTCTAGACTCATGGAGACCCTCACAAAACGCCAGGAATACCTTGAGCAGCATTGGACGAAATATCCTTTGCCCAGCCCAGAGCAGTTACACTCGAGCTTATGGCTGAGAGGTCGAATCTCCGCGCTGAATGCGGAGACTCTCGAGTTAGAAAGTGGCCAAAAAAAGAGCCTATCTTTTGTTTCTGAGGATTTTGTTGGCTCCCAGGAACTAGGCCAGCCGTGTCCCATTTCGGTTTTAAAGGTGGGCGATATTGTCTTGCTTCAGCTCAACCCAAAAAATCAGCAGATCGATCATGCATTCCTATTAAGCCCTTGCCTGTCGCACCCTCCGCCCTCGGCCGATATATCCTGGCAAGAGTTTCTCATTTCCGTCGAGAGTTTCTTTGTCGATCGCGGATTTCAAGGGTGGAGTACGCCTTACCTGGTCCGTTCGCCCGGAGTCGACGCGCATATCGATTTTATGCAGGTCTCAGGTGTACGCACCGGTCGTGAATTTTGTTTACCGACGAGCCCTGAGATCGAATTAAAAAAAATGATCGCTGCGGGTGTTTCTCAAATTTTCGAAATTAAATCCTGCTTTCGTGATGACGATAAGACGTCGATCCATAAACCTGAATTTAAGATGTTGGAATGGTATCGCGCCTACGCCAATAAGACAGAGTTGATGGACGACATCGAAGCCTTGATCTCGTTTCTCTTTCAAAAAATGAACCTTCGCCGGCAGGTCAAAATGGATCGAATTTCGATCGCCGAGCTTTTTAAAATGCATGCCGAGATGGCTCTCACTCCGCAGACCTCCAGGGAAGATCTGTTGGAGGCCATCCGTAGACATCGGCTCGATTGGAATGACTCTGATGACTGGGATGATCTCTTTTTTCGTATTTACATCGAAAAGATTGAACCCCATTTAGGTTTAGATAACCCAGTCGTCATCTATAATTTTCCACCCTCGCAAAGTTCAGTGGCTCGGTTGACGCCAGAGGGGTGGTCCGATCGTTTTGAGGTGTACTGGAAGGGAATCGAACTCGCCAATGCTTATCAAGAGCAGAATAATCCGCAGGTGATTCGCGAAAAAATTCAGAGTGAAGTGAGTAAAAGAACATCTCTGGGGCGAGTTCCCAATCCCGTGGATCCCGAATTTTTATCTTTGATGGACAGAGGATTTCCCCCATGCACGGGATGTGCGCTCGGGCTCGATCGTCTGTTTATGGTGATGAGAGATTTAAAAACTATTTATTAAGATCGTCTTTGAGTTCTTTTCCCACTTTAAAAAACGGCAGCTTCTTTTCGGGCACATTAATCACTTCGCCGGTGCGTGGATTACGTCCTTGATAAGAGTCGTAAGCTTTATTCGTGAAAGAACCAAAGCCACGAATTTCAATACGATCATTTTTAAGAAGAGCTTCGGTCATAGTGTCGAAAATCGTGTTGACCACGGTCTCCGCTTTTACACGAGTGATTCCGCGTTTCTCAGCGATCATGTCAATCAGATCAGCTTTAGTCATACAGCTCCTTCAAAAAAGGTTACAAACTATAGATTGTAAAGTGTTGTAACTATTCATAATTATAGTGTTTTTGGATCAACTCTCAAGCCAAAAGATGGAAGTTTTAAATAAACACTATCCTAAAGGCCCGGAAAACCTCAGGCTCCGCTCCCTAAGCGATCTGAGTCTCATTCTTTCGCTTTAAAAGGTCGGGACTGCGTCGAATGATATTAAGAAATCCTGACTTTTTGCGTCTCACTTGAGGCTATTTGCAACTAGTTTTAGCAGCCGATCTTTTGCAAATAATGCCCCACGGATTCCACCTATCTAATGCAGAATTTACGGCATGAGAGTCTTTGCTAGAGACTTAGGGAAAACTGGCTTAATTCTTCAAGCACAAAGGGGAATCTATGAAACTTATTATTTTTTTAACCGTTCTTTTCGGCTCCGTCTTCGCATCGGCGGCGCAAACTCGATGTGGATGGATCCAGAATCCAACACCAGCCAACAATTGGATCACAGATAAAAATGCAACTTGGTACATCGGTATTCAAGGGGGTCATCAGGCCGAGGGCGATCTCGCTTATCCTCCGCATGATCAATATGTCTATACCAACGGAAATTATGGATACTGGTGTGGTTGCATCACGGCCGACTTTAACAAATCAAATAACTACGTCACGAAAATCTACTCGAGTCTAACTAAGCCTCTCGATGCATGCCGATTGGATCCCAGCTTAGACGAGCCGTTCGCAAACTAGTAAGGAAGGGATCGAGCCCAGGCTTGGTCCTTTTAAGGATTTGGGCCTGGAGTTGGATCGGTAGATCTGTGGGAAGAATACCTGCGGGTCGATTCGATGGTCTTCTGATAGGCCTTTTCCGTGTGTTCGATCAATTGAGTCACGTCGAACAGCGATAAAACTTTTTCGCGGGCGCGGATCCCTACGGCATCCTCGCTTGAGGTTCCAGAGAAGATATTTAACACAAGTTCACTTAATGCCTCTGTGTCCGCTGGACGAATCAAATAGCCGTCCACGCCATTTTCAATAACATTGGCTAAAGCACTCACGTCTGAACCGACCACAATCTTTTGTTGAGCCATCGCTTCAAAGGTATTCGACTCGAATCCCGCCGAGCGACTGCTGAGATTGATATAAACATCGGCCAGATCAATATAGTCGGGAATTTCGTATTGAGGGAGCGCTCCAGTGAAGATCACTTTACTCGGAAGAGCTAAATTGAGCATCTCGTATTCAATCGCTTTAAAATGAGGACCGTGGCCGACCACAATGAGTCGCACGTTGGATTTTTTAATGGCCACTTTTTGAAACGCCGTAAGGATATGAATCATTTCGGTTTTTTCAAGCATGTCGGTCACGGTGATCGCGATTTTTGCGTTCATCGGAACATTCAGTTTCTTCCGAAGCTCCTCCGATTTTTGGCGAAGAGAGAGATCTTGCAAGTCGACACTATAGGGCACTGTATGAACTTTTAATTCTGGATAAAGATAAAAGCGCTCAAGGAGGATTCGCTGTTGCGGGCTCGTGACAAACATCCCGTCGGCAAAGTTTAAAAGTTCACGATCTTTTTTAAAATAGCTTTTGAGAAAGGTGTAAGAAATCTGCAAGCCATTTTTGATTTTACTGAGAGCCGTTTCCTCCGACATTCCGATGAACGAAAACAAGCGCCGCATATCTGTGGCTTGCACATCAAAAGAAACTGCGAGTTTAAGCTTTTTTTTCTTCCGGGCAATCACCAGGCCATCTCTGGTTAATGAGTGAAGGACGTGAAAAGGCTCCTTGGCGTGCTCTTTGAGGAACTCATCATGAGCTAGCGAAGAAAAGTTGAGAATATTTTTATTCTTTGTGAGGTCGCTGAGGAAATACGTGGTGATTCCGTCTTGATTGATGACACCTTCCCCTAAAGCGGAACTCCACGAGAAAACTTTGATGGAGTGACCCTTTTGCACGAGCCCTTTAAGAATAGGCCAAATGAAACCATACTGATTTTGCCCTCGTCCAAACACGGGAAACTGCGGGGCAATGATAGCGATGTTCATTTTTCTTGGAAACTCTTGGCGACCCATAGGAAAAGCCTAACATAGTCTTTTCTCATCGCCAAATGATGCAACAAAAATAAAAAGTCTAAAACTAAGAAGTAAAGATTTTGCGAATGGCGGGGAGGAGTTTACGATTGGCCTCGGGGATATCTAAAACTTCGAGCTCTTCGAGGGTGACCCATTTGAGTTCTGTGTGATGGACGGGCTTGGGTTCGCCTTTCCAAAACTGCACTTCGAAGAAGATCAGGAGAATGCCCACTTCAGGGTAAGAATGAGTCCATGTGAGTTTTAAATCACCGATGGTGGCCTCAATTCCTAGCTCTTCCCGGAGTTCGCGCACCAAGGCGTCTTTGGGTTGTTCGCCCAATTCCACTTTACCGCCGGGGAACTCCCACTGGCCGGCCAGAGTATGACCTGTGGGCCTTTGGCCGACTAAAACAAGATTCCCTTTTTTGATGATGCCGGTAACGACTGGAATCCATGTGGGTTTTTTCTGGGTCATAAACTCCAGATTAGGACATTCCCTCGGTGAAGTCATGCCGTCCCACGGCTGGGTTATGGATTTTGGTGCAGCTGATTTAAGCAATTTTTAAAAAACAGAGGACCCTCAAAAACCAGCGCGCTGTAGGCTTGAACTAAGTTCGCCCCCATATTCAGGCGTTCTTCCACATCTCTGGCCGAGGAAACTCCGCCGACAGAGATAATCAATTGGTCTGTTTTTTTATTCTTTAGGTGATCTGCACACATTTGAAGGAGGGCTTTGGATCGCTGGGCCAGGGGAGCTCCGGAGACGCCACCCTCCTTTGGAAAAAAGGGAGTGTGTTCGCGCTCCACAGTCGTATTCGTAAGGATCCATCCGTCGATTTGGAGTTCCAGTGAAATATCGAGAACGTCCTTGAGCTCGCTTTCGAGCATATCGGGACTTAGTTTGAGCAGAAACGGTTGCGAAATGCTTTTCGTATTTTTGTAGTTGAGAATCGGCGACAGGAAACTGCGAAAATGTTCAGGCTTAAGAAGTTGTCTTAGGCCTTGCGTATTGGGGCTACTGATATTGATCACGAAGGCATCGGCCACCGGTTTTAAAGTTTCCATGCAGGCAATATAGTCTTGAGCGGCATTCTCGTTAGACGTGTTTCTATTTTTCCCAACGTTCACGAAAAGTGGGACGCGCAGTTTTGATTTTTGTTTTTGAATGCGTTCGAGGACGGCTCGTGATCCGGCATTGGGGAAGCCCATCTTGTTCCAGAGGGAACGGGTTTTCACGTCGCGATCTAAGATTTGGCCGGGATTAGGTCCTTGGGGAAGGGGAGTGATGGTTCCCACTTCTAAAAAACCAACCCCTAACCTTTGCCAGTGCAATAAATTTTTTGCCGTCTTATCAACGCCACCAGCGATACTTAATGGGTTTAAGAAGGTGAGCTCACGCCAGATCAATTTTTTATATTCGGGTGTTTTGTCTGAGCAGAACGGGGCGAAAAAAGAAAGGGCCCATGGCATGATGTCGTGGGCCCACTTTGAAGGTAATAATAACCAAAGTTTCATTAGCGAGGATATAATCCGCGAAGTAACATCGCACGTTCGATCTTCTTCACCGCGACGGCCATGGCCGCTTGGCGCATGCTCGTTTTATGCTCGAGAGTGAATTTCCAGACAGCATCAAAAGCATGAGTGATAATCTTCTTCATGTTTTTGTTCACCTGATCTTCATCCCAGAAGTACTGAGAAATATCCTGAACCCACTCGAAGTAACTGACGATCACGCCACCACCGTTGGCGAGAATGTCGGGAGCAACAACGATCCCTTTGCTATTCAGAATCTCGTCGGCCTCCATCGTCGTTGGTCCGTTGGCGCCTTCGATCACAAACTTGGCTTTAACTTGAGATGCATTGCCTTTGTGAATCACGCGATCCAAAGCGCAAGGAGCCAAGACATCGACTTCGAGAGTGAGGAGCTCTTCGTTCGTGATCGGAGTGGCCTTCGTATAACCTTTAAGAGATTTGTTTTTCTTCACATATTCGACCGCATCGGCCACGTCGATCCCATCACCGTTAAAAATACCGCCAGAAACATCACTCACGGCGACGATGCGAGCGCCCATTTGAGATCCGAGTAGAGCCGCATGTTGACCGACGTTACCAAATCCTTGGATGGCAATACGGCTTCCGCTGATGGATTTTCCTTGAGTCGCCAAACATTTGTCAGCGATGTAAATCACTCCGTAACCTGTCGCGGTCACGCGACCTAAAGACCCACCGATCTCAACCGGTTTACCCGTGACAACGCCAGGCTGAGCAAAGCCTTTTTGATGGGAGTAGGTATCCATGATCCAGGCCATGGTTTGCGCGTCGGTTCCCATATCAGGAGCGGGAATATCCTCTTGAGGTCCGATAAAAGGGGCGATTTCAGAGGCAAAACGACGAGTTAAACTTTGAAGCTCTGAGCGAGTTAATTTCGTCGGATCGACTTGAACTCCGCCTTTAGCTCCGCCGAGAGGAAGATTTAAGAGAGAGCATTTGAAAGTCATAAGTGCCGCGAGGCCGGCCACTTCGCTCAAATCCACATCTTGGTGATAGCGAATTCCACCTTTGTAAGGTCCTAGTGTCGAGTTGTACTGAACGCGATAGCCTGTAAACACTTTTACAGACTGATCGTCCATACGAACCGGAACGCTCACGATCACCGAACGGCGCGGTTGGCGTAATCGAGATAAAACGTTTTTGTCACAGTTGATGAGTTTCGCGGCGCCATCGAGAGAAGAGAGGGCGTTCTTGAATAATTCACCATTTATAATTTGATCCATGCAGGTACCATCCTTCGATTGAACCTCACATCTTAGCCGAATCTCCATATGGCCTTAACCACTTTTTTAAATTGTCTTCTGCGTCAGTATTTTTGGTGGTCGAGTTGAGATAGATTTCTAGACCTGCCGGATTTTGTAGACTTTTTTACAGGACAGAACTAGCAATAGAGCACTTATGACCACACAAAGCACATGGATTTTAGATCATCTGACTCAACTGCAATCGAAACGCATTTTGGTGATCGGAGATGTTGGTTTAGACGTTTATTTAATGGGCGATGTAAAACGAATTAGCCCCGAAGCTCCGGTACCGGTGCTCGATGTGCGCAGCGAAGATGCGCGTTTGGGCCTGTCGGCCAACGTGGCCAACAACGTGCAAACCCTCGGCGGTGAGTGCGTCTTAGTCTCCGTCGTAGGAGAGGATCAGGGGGCAGAAGATCTCAAGGCCCTTCTTAAGGAAAATAAAATTGATACCCGTGGCATCATTACTGATCGCCAACGCCCGACCACTCGCAAAATGCGGTTATTGGCGGGTCAGCATCACATTGCTCGCGTAGACTTCGAAAAGAAGACGCCTTTGTCAGATGCGGTTAAAAAACAAGTTCTCAAAAACGTCTCTGACTCTATGGCCTCGGTCGATTGTGTGATCCTCCAGGATTATGCGAAGGGCCTATTGGATCGCGACCTGTGCCAAGCGGTGATCCAGCTGGCTCAACAGAGCCATAAAAAAGTTTTAGTGGATCCCTATCGCTCAAGCCCCCTTGAAAATTACAAGGGCGCTTACTTAATGACACCGAACCGCGACGAATCCTTGGATCTCGCTCGGCAAAAAGATGTAACCATCAGCGACCAATCGAGCGAGGACATTGATCTCATTGGACGCACTCTAATGAAGTCGATTGCCAGCGAGCAAATGGTGGTCACTTTAGGGTCAGCAGGGATGCGTTTATTCTCGAAAGACAAAACCCAGACACTTCCCACCTATGCTCAGAACGTCTTTGATGTGACCGGAGCGGGCGATACGGTAATATCTGCGATTTCTTTAGCATTATCAGCAGGTTGGAGCTTAGAGCATGCAGGGATATTGGCCAACTTTGCGGCCGGCGTGGTGGTCGGCAAAGTGGGCTGTGTGCCCTGTGAACTTGAGGATTTAAAAGCTTTTCTTAGAAAGACGTAAATCTTCCTTTTGTTGATGGCCTGTGTTACAAGATCGGCTCATGTCGAAAACCAATTTTTTCAATCTCAGTCTCGAAGATTTGCAGGCGTTTTTACTCGGTAAGGGTAAGGAGAAATTTCGCGCGCAGCAGATCTATAAATGGGTTTACGACAAGCGCGTTTTTGATGTCGACCAGATGACCAATCTCGCCAAGGGCTTCCGTGACGAAGTTCGCGACCTTCTCACCTTTGATCTCCCGCCCGTCGTTGAGCACCGTAAAAGTGTGGATGGAACCCAAAAGTTTTTATTTAGCATTGATAAATTCACCGTAGAAGCCGTTCTTATTCCCGCCGATGATCGCAATACCCTTTGTGTATCCTCGGAAGTGGGATGCAATATGGCCTGCCAGTTTTGCTACACCGGCAAACAAAAATTAAAACGCCGTCTTACGTCTGGCGAAATTGTCGGTCAGTTTTTGCAGGTGGCAAAGCGTCTTGATGAAGGCACTCGCATCACCAATATCGTATTTATGGGCATGGGTGAGCCCCTCGACAACACCGAAGAAGTTTTTAAAGCGATTAAAATTTTAAATGACGATCGCGGTATCAACTTCTCCCGCAAAAAAATAACTGTCTCGACATCGGGTCTTGTTCCACAGATTCCTCTGGTGACGGAGTCGGGTGTGCGCCTCGCTGTCAGTCTCAATGCGCCGAACGATGAGATTCGCAATGTGATCATGCCCATCAATAAAAAATATCCTTTGGAGCAACTCCTCGAGGCCTGCCGTGTGCACGCCGAAGAGTCCCGCGATCGTGTCACGTTCGAGTATGTTCTGCTCAAAGACGTGAATGATGATCTCGATCACGCCAAACAAGTGGCGCGCATGCTCAAAGGCATTCCGTGCAAGGTCAATTTGATTCCATTCAACGAACATCCTGATTCGGGATTTTATCGTCCTGAGTCCAAAAAAGCGTTTCACTTTCAGAAGGAATTGTTGAATAAAGGGTTTCACACGACGATTCGAAAAACTATGGGTCGCGATATTTTTGCAGCTTGTGGTCAATTGACGTCACTACACGATAAGAAGCCCGTGTTCCAAGATGTGGTCACCGGCGTCCTCGGCTAAGGAGAAAACATGTCAGAAATTCTAGTGGTTGGTAGCTTGGCGTATGATTCGATCGCAAGTCCCGAAGGAAAAGTCGCAAAAAGCTTGGGCGGTGCTGCCAACTTCTTCTCTGTAGCGGCTCATCACTTTTCTCCTGTTCGCGTCGTTGGTGTGGTCGGAGATGATTATTCTCAAGGCGACCTCGACGTATTACAAAAGCGAAAAGGCATTGATACCACCGGGATTCAGAAAATTCCCAATGGAAAAACGTTTCATTGGGAAGGGAAGTACGAAGGCGACTTGAGCGAGGCGATCACTCTCAATACCGAACTCAATGTGTTCGCGAACTTTAATCCGACACTTCCAGAAAACTACAAAAACTCCTCTCATGTATTTCTCGCCAACATTGATCCGACTCTACAACTCAAGGTCCTCGAGCAGGTGAAGGCGCCAAAGCTCATCGGTGCCGACACGATGAATTTTTGGATCACATCTAAACTCGACGTCCTTCAGCAGATGATTAAAAAAATCGACGTCATTTTTATTAACGAAGCCGAGGCTAAGGTGCTCACAAAGACGGCCAATGCCATTGCGGCTTCGGAAGTTCTCCTTCAGCAAGGACTCAAAGCGGTTGTCATCAAACGCGGGGAGTATGGTGTGGTTCTTCGAATGGCCGAAGGCATTGCAATTCTCCCAGCCTATCCGATCTCTAAAGTTTTTGATCCGACCGGTGCCGGCGACTCTTTTGCGGGAGCTTGTTTTGGATACCTAGCGCGCGCCGAAAAATTTGATTTCGCAACGTTAAAACAAGCCGCCGTCTACGGAACCTGTATGGCAAGCTTTACGGTTGAAAAATTCGGACTCGGTCGTCTCCTAGAGGTTCGTCCAGAAGATCTCGAAGAGCGGCGCCAGCAGCTTTTAACTATATCCTCTTTTAACTAAATCTTCTCGCGTTTCGTCGAGTTCGGCGAATGCAGCCCCTACTTTTTGGGCGGGTTTATTAAAAATTTCTCAATAAAGTTCGGGTGGTAGCCGATATTGAGAGTGGATGAAAAATAAGAAAAAGATTCAAGACAAGCTCACTTCGATCAAATCGAAGGTTTCGATTCCTCTCCCGGATGATAAAAAAATCCTGGCGGAGGAAATTCCTTTTGGGGAAGGGCAAAGAACTTCTGTGGCGATTCGTTCGCCCAAGCCTGACGATATGAATCTGGCCACGGCCGTCATCCAAGGGTCTGATGATAATGATCGCACAGCAGTGAATGAAGGGATAACGCTGGAAAGGCTTCCCTCTGCAGAAGCCTCTCGCACGGGCGCCACCGACACCGCTTCGAACGAGGCCGTCGAGGAGAGCACTCAGCGCGATGGACATACGCTGCGTCAGCAGGACGAGCGTGTGAGCTATGGTGATGTTTATCAAGTCGAAGAGAATCAGTCTCCTAAGTTAGAGTCTATAGAGTCGATTCTCAAACAGACCGAAGGCCTCCGCAAAGCTCAGCTTCAGATCGATGATCTCAATAAAGAGATCGAAGGTCTTCGTCGGGAGAATGACGCATTACTGTCTTCAGCGGATACCTTCCAGCGTCTGAGCGACGATCGTCACGAGGAGCTCGAGAAGATCAAAGCCGAAATGTTAGGCCTTAGAAAGCATTTCGAAGAGGAAATTGCGATTCGGACTCAGTCCTTAATCGGGAAGGATAAGCTGATTAACGAGTTAAAGCAGGTGAACTCCGACCTTAAAGCCAAGGTGGAGTCAAACTTTAAGCAAATTCGTAAGCGAGAGCGCGATCTCGAATACCGCTTAGAGCTGGCGAAAGTGGAAAAAGAGGCCTTACTCAAAGCGAAAGACAAATCAATTTTAGAATTAAATCATGCTAATGAAAAATCGGCACAGGATGTGGAGATATATAAAGCAAAAGCCAAGGAACATTATGATAATTTGCGCAAACAGCAGCAAACGGTCAGATCCGCGGTCAGAGCGTTGCGTATTGCACTTGCTGGCCTTGAAGGGGATTTTGGGGTGGATTTAGAGGTTCTCAAAAAAGCCGAATAACAACACCCTCCGAATCAACGGCGTATGAAGAAAATAAAACTTGTGATCAGTGATTTACATCTTGGAAAAGGGCGAAGACTGCCAAACGGTATGGTCAATCCCTACGAGGAGTTTTACTTCGAAGATAAGCTCGTCGAATTTATTGATTTTTTCTCCAGCGGTAAATATCGAGAGTATGAAGTCGAACTGATCATTAATGGCGACTTCCTCAATTTTTTACAAGTTGATTACAACGGACACTTCCTCGCCGTCGAGACCGAGGGCATGTCGCTCGATAAACTCAAAAATATCATCAAGGGGCAAAGTAAGGTCTTTAAAGCCCTTCGTGAATTCGCCGCTTCTCCCGGAAAGTCGATCGCTTACATCGTCGGGAATCATGATCAAGCGATGCTATGGCCTCAATTACGCGCTTACTTTAACGAAGTGATCGGCGTTCCTGTTAAATTTAAGAATATCGCGTATAACTTCGATGGAATTCATATCGAACATGGTCATATGCACGAAGCGGCCAATCGTTTGGATCCGAAAAAATTCTTTCTTAAGAAAGATCTGCCAGAGCCCATCATGAACCTTCCGTTTGGCTCGTACTTTTTTATCGATTTTGTCATGCGCGTGAAGCAACAGCACGCACATATTGATAAAATTCGTCCATTTAAAAAACTCATTCGTTGGGCATTGGTTAACGAGACCTGGTTTACGATCGTGACACTGGGAAAACTCCTCTGGTTTTTCGCGAAAGCTTTATTTGTTCAACAAGCGACCACGCAGTTTTCTCCGAAACGAATTATTCAAACCTTTTTGGAGAGCGCCATTTTTCCGGATCTCAGTGATTCCGCTCATCGCATTCTTAAGCACGATGCCGTGAACACGGTGATTTTTGGTCATACCCATGTTTATGAGTACAGACAGTGGGAGGGTGGCAAAGAATATATCAATACGGGAACTTGGACCGAGGTCACTTCTCTTGATGTTAAGAATCTCGGAAAAATTACAAAACTGACTTACGTCTTTATCGATTACGAAACTGGTCGACCACTTTGTCGCTTGAAAGAGTGGAAGGGTTACCATAAGGTTGAAGAAGACGTTGTCGTGGCCTAGCCCGCGCAGTCGTAGAGGGCTTCATGTGGAAAATTAAAAATACAGCGGTAGATTTAACGGGTTCAACGTATTTGCGTTCAGCCAAGGACGCCCTCACGCGTGTTATCGCCGATCCCTCCGTTGGATTTTGCAAACCCGAAATTCTCGAGCGTGGTTTAACGTCCACTTTGTCGGTAGTTAAACCGCTCCTCTCCACTTGCGATCAGGTGGCCGTTTTGGGAATTGGGGGAAGCACTCTGGGGGCTCAAGCCCTTATGCAAGCTCTCCAAGCCGAATCGATCACTTCATCTCGAATTTTATTCTTTGATAATATCGACAGTAAAAGTTTTTACCGAAAACTGAAAGCCATTAAGAATCCTGACAGATGTATTTTTTTGTTGGTCTCTAAAAGTGGTGGAACGATCGAGACACTTTCGCAGGCCGAATTTATTCATCAGTATCTAATGAAAAATTTTAGCGTGCCATTGCAGTCTCGTGCGGTGGTGATCACAGAGTCGAAGTCGAATCCTTTGATGGATTGGATGAAAACAGAAGGTCGGCAACTCGAAGTTCCATTGAATGTCGGTGGTCGGTATTCGGTTTTAACTCCTGTAGGAATGGGACCGGCAGCACTCATGGGATTAAAATCCGAAAAGCTGTTGGCCGGTGGTCAAATGGCTTTGTCAGACACGGGGCTTGCCTGCGAAATGATAGCGCAGTTTCTGCGAAGCTTCGAAAACGGTGAAGCAACGACTTACTTTTTTAATTACTGTGACGACCTCGAATATTTTGGAATGTGGATTGAGCAACTCTGGGCCGAATCCCTTGGCAAGAAAACCGATAACAAGGGGAAGGTGGCTCCCGCGGCGAGTATTCCAATCTCTTTGCGGGGGGCTGCAGATCAGCACTCGGTTCTCCAGCAAATTGCAGAAGGCGTTCAGAAGAAGTTTGTGTGTTTCCTTCGAGTGGGGGAAAGCGAGGCGGGTGGGGAGCGGCTGTCTTCCACGCAGTTTAAGAATATGGAGCTGATGCACGGTAGATCTCTCGGCGAGCTGATGGCGGCCGAGGCGTCAGCCACTGAACAATCCTTAAACAATTTGGGCGTAAATTCTCTGAGTCTCTACACTGAGCGGTTAACCGAGGAGAGCATAGGTTACCTGTTCATGACCTTTGAGCTCGTGGTCGCGAGTCTGGGTCTAGCTTTAGGTATCAATCCTTTTGATCAACCTGGCGTCGAGCATGGAAAAGTGATCACACGTTCCATTTTGACACAAAAATAAGTTTTTCCTAATTTAAGTTTTTTTCATAATATTCCGTTACTTAACATGTACAACGCGTTGTTAAGGAGACTTCATGTCAGCAAAAAAGATCAATGCCTTTGATGATGCTTTTACAGCAACTGATGAGAAGACGAGTGTTGTTCAGGGTTTAACCTTCGACAAAAAACTTCAACAGATTTCCAAAATGCCTCCTTCGTTGGTGCTTTTGATGGGCCCAGCAGGATATCAAGGTCGACAGTGGAGTTTGGATAACGCAGACGTTATTATCGGTCGTTCCATGAGTTCCGATGTTTTCATCGATGATCGAAGTGTGAGTAAATCTCACGCTAAGCTCACTTATGGTTTTGGTGAAGTTTCGATTATTGATTTAGATTCCACCAACAAAACTATTGTTAACGGTGCTGCAATTCCCCCCTTCGTTCCTAAAAAACTTGAGAATAACGATCAGATCAAAATTGGTAACGTTCTTTTTAAATTTTTAGAGCAGGGAAGTATCGAAGCGATCACTCACCAAAATCTTCAGCAAAAGAGTGAGAAGGACCCACTCACAGGCGCCTGGAACAAAGGTGCTCTTCTTGTTAAAGGCCCCGAGTTCTTTAAACGGGCTCGTCTGTTAAACACTCCCATGAGTCTTTTGGTTTTAGATTTAGATCACTTCCGCAGAATTAACGAGACCTACTCCCACTTAGGTGGCGATGTTGTTCTTAGAGAAGTTTCGCAAGTGGTGAATAAACTCATTCGTAACGATGATTACTTTGCACGCTTCGGTGGTGAAGAATTTGTCGTGATGTTATTTGGATCCAATATCCAAAAAGCAGAAGAGATCGGCGAGCGTATTCGTTCGACCATCGAGAAGCACGAGTTTTCGCATCAAGGTCAAAACATCCCTGTGACCACCTCAATAGGGATTTCTGCCCAAGAGCCAGAGATGTCGACCTTCGATGAACTCTTCGCGAAAGCCGACACCGCTCTTTACGCCTCGAAAAACTCCGGCCGTAACCGCGTCACCTGTTTGTAATTTAGTAAAAGTGCTGTCCGTCCATTCGACAGCACCTTGATCAATGTTTGTGAATTCTCTCACATATTTGTAAGTCCAAAAGTCATCCTGATCCAAGTTCTGTCATCGAGAGCCTTAGCGGAGGACTCCGAAACCTAAGCCCACTGTGGATTTGCTGGGGATCTCACTTATGGATCCGATAAAAAAATGTGTCTCGACATTATGCTGCGTTGGTCCTAAATTGGGTCCTGTTCCGGGCGTTCTAGCCCATAACCCGAGTGAGGACGTATGTTGAAGATGTGGAATAAACGACCGACTAAACCGTGGTGATCTAAGACCTCTATTGTTCTTCAACTCGATTTCCAGCCCAACTAACAAATACAAAAGAAAGATAAGTGAATTCGTTCGGGGGGAATGATTTCGCTTTATTGAGAATTTTAAGACTATCCGGGGGGAAGGTCATGAAATCTGTCAATGATGTAGAATTAGTGAAAAGCATCCAGGGGGGGAGAATGGATGATTTTTCGAAGTTGGTCCGAAAGTATGAGACGCCGTTAGTGCGTCTCATCAGTCGCCACGTGCGAGACATGGAGTTGGCACGTGATGTGGTTCAAGAAACATTTTTAAAAGTGCATCAGAATATCCATAATTTTGAAGGGCGCTGTTCCTTTAAAAATTGGATTTATAAAATCGCGATCAATACGGCGAGAAATAAAATTCGCTCATTTAGAGAGATGGAAAACATCGACGATGCGGTGATTATCGAAAACAGTATGGTGGAATCACGGATGATCCACCAGGAGCTGATCGATCAACTTTATGGTTTTATGGAAACATTGCCGAACAAGCAGAGGCAGACCGTAGAGTTGAGAGTTCTTAAAGATCTGAGCTTCAAGGATGTGGCAGAGATCATGAGGTGCCCGTACGATACGGCGAAGGCGAACTACCGCCACGCTATGCTTAAACTCAAGGATATGATTTTAAGCCAGGCCGAGGAGGATCGACGCCACTCGGCTTAGGCCAATAGCACTCGGCCTTGGACAAGTTCCCGCATCTCTGGACCCCCTTTTTTAGAGGGGCACCTGTAGAATCGATGGATGCGCATTTTGATGTTCTTGCTGTTATTAGTGATCTCAGGGATGAGTCACGCCGACTACTTCGAGTTGAGTGCTTCGGGCAATTACCGTAAATCTTTTTTGATGGATTCGAACACCGAGCAGCGGGCCTATGATGAGGCACGCGCCTTCACCGGGGCCGTATCTTATTATTTCCGTGAAATGACGGCGCTAGAAATCAGCTATACCACCGGCACTTCAGAGCGAGTGATTCCGTCTACATCTATTAGCTCTAAGACCACCCACTACTATGACCTTGTGGGAGCCGATTTAGTTTTTACCTTCGGAACCCGCACGGATACCTATATCCCCTACATCAAAGCGGGGATTGGTTACTTTAGCAAAAAACGCATCGATTACGAATACCGAGATCAGAACACAAACACGACCACCACGGCCAGTGTGAATTTAGAGAGCTCCGTGGTTCCCAGTGCCGGCGCCGGAATTCAAATTCGTTTGACCGAGCGCTTAGCTTTTAAAACGGGATTAGAGGTATGGACGAGCGGTCCCATCCGAAAAAAAATTGAAGACTTCGATTGGGCCGCCCGCGTGGGAATTTCTTGGTTTCTATGATTGTTAAAATCTCTCTATGGATGACAGGTGTGTTCGTGCTTGCCGGTTGCCAGATGGGCTACATCCTCAATAATGGCTATCAACAGATGAAGCTTTTAAATTCGAGAGTGGCGGTTGAAAAAATTATTGCGGATCCTAAGATCGAAGCGGACGTAAAGAGAAAACTTAAGCTCGCTATTGAGGCCAAAGAGTTTGCCGAAAACGAACTGCATCTTAAAAAAACAAAAAACTATCTGACGTATGTCGATCTTCATCGTCCCTATGTCACCTACATTGTGAGCGCCGCGCCCAAAAACGAACTTAAATATTACACCTGGTATTTTCCGATCATCGGCAGTGTTCCCTACAAGGGATACTTTACAGAAAAAGGAGCTAGGGACGAGGCTAAGGATCTTGCCGATGAGGGTTACGACACCTATGTCCGCGGAGTTTCGGCCTATAGCACCCTCGGATGGTTTAATGATCCCATCTTGTCGAGCATGATGCGATATTCAGATTATGATCTGGTCAACACCATTATTCACGAAACGGTCCATGCCACGTTGTACATTGCTGACAACGCCAACTTTAACGAGCGTCTCGCCACTTATCTCGGCGATTTGGGCGCTAGTCTTTTTTATAAAAAAATAGGTAACGGCAGTGCGGTCCTCACGGAGGCCGAAGAAGACAGCCACGATCAAAAGTTATTCTCGGAGTTCATTTCAAAAGAGATTAAAGATTTAGAGGACTGGTACGGACAACATAAAGAGGATGCTGTCCAGGGTCGCGAGGCACGCTTTACGGCCATTAAAGAAAAGTACAAAAAAGATCTCAAGCCTAAACTCAAAAGCAACCGCTATGACTCCTTTGCGGACGCCGAACTTAATAACGCCAAACTCCTCGGCTACAAACTCTACATGAATGATCTTAATGATTTTGAAAAACTCTCCGCTAAGCTCGATCACGACTTCCAAAAGATCTTAGACTTCTGCAAAGGCCTAGAAAAAGAAAAGGCCCCCGAAGACGCCCTCAAAAAATTCATCGATGAGGTTCCTCGTTAGCAAAAACAAAAGGCAAACTCCATCGGAGTTTGCCTTTTGTTTTGCTAACAAGGAGCCTGGAATCTTTTAGTAGCGCTTGCGTCCAGAGCTGGCGCCGCCGCCGTAGAAGCTCTTGCCGCCGCCTTTTTTGCGACGGGGGCTATCGAAGCCGCCGCTTTCGTCACGAGATCGTGGGGGAGCGTCGGCTCCCTCGCCGCGAGGTTTTCTGGCAAAAGTTCGGCGTTCGCTGCTTGCGCCACCTGCGGGTGCGCGCTCCGGGCGCGCACTGCGCTCGGGGCGATCATCGCGGGAGAAAGGGCGTTTCGCACCGAAACTGCGGCGCTCGCTTCCTTTTTCTTCGCGTTCGTCAAAGTGATTCTCCCGACCACCCTCACGACCTCCATCGCGCCGCCGTCCACCGCCACCGCGGAAGTTGTCGCGGCCGCGGGGTCGACGATCTTCTCGATCATCGCCACCGGTGCTGGAGAAAGAGATTTCGTCTTCGTTGAGACCAAATCCGTTTTCGCCCATGGTGAGAACATTCTTAAGAGAGTTGTAAATCACTTGGGTGAGCAATTGCTCTTTAGTGATCGGTGCGAAAACGTCCTGTTTGTCCTCGAGAAGTTCGCGAACTAAGGCCTCGGCTTTTTTAAAAGACATGGATTTGGTGTCGCCAGCAAAGCTATCGATAATTTTTGTAAGAGCGTGGGACACTTTCGTCTTAGCAATCTGCTCGACCGATTGCATCTTCTTAAGAACGAAAGTCGTCTTTGTGCGACGAGCGATGTTTTCTAAACCGCGCTGTTCATTGCGAGTGATCAAACTGATCGCAATCCCTTTTTGACCATTTCGACCGGTCCGACCTACACGGTGAATATAACTCTCGAAGTCCCAAGGCAGAGAGTAGTTAATCACGTGCGAGAGATCTTTAATATCGAGTCCACGAGCGGCCACGTCGGTACAAACCAGGATGGCCACTTCGCGCTTTCTAAAACGAGTGAGAATTTTTTCTCGTTCTTTTTGAGTGCGATCTCCGTGGAAGGATTCGGCCGAGAACCCGGCTTTCACTAAAGCATTTTGGATCGCTTCGGTTTCAACTTTGGTTTGGCAAAAAATAATTCCGTAAAAATCATCCACTTCGCTCATGATCTGCAAAAGAGCCTGACGTTTGCGAGCTTGAGCGATGGCGTAGTACCAATGCTCAATGGACTCAGGAAGTTTCCCAGAGCTGTTGACGGTAATTCGTTTAGGATCGGTTAAATACTTATGGGAGATCTGTTCGATGTTGCGACTCATCGTCGCAGAGAAGAGCCAATTTTGACAGTTTTCATGAGCTTCGCTCAAAATGGTTTCGAGATCTTCCTTAAAGCCCATGGAGATCATTTCGTCCGCTTCATCAAGAACAAGAACGTTGAGGCGAGCGAGAGAAATTTTCTTTTGTTCGATAAAGTCGATCAGGCGGCCGGGTGTGGCGATTAAGATTTGAGCGCCTCTTTTAAGATCGCGCTCTTGAATCGTGTACGAAGCCCCACCGTAAATTGTGGCGACGTTAATCTTTTGGGCGCGACCTAACTTTTGCACTTGCTCTGACACTTGAATCGCAAGTTCGCGCGTCGGGCATAAGATTAATCCTTGAGTGGATTTGTCATCCGCTTTGATTTGTTCAAGAAGAGGAATGGCGTAAGCCGCCGTCTTGCCAGAGCCTGTTTCGGCCAGTGCGAGAAGATCACCGTTATGACCGATAAGGGCCTCGAGAGTTTTCTTTTGAATTTCTGTGGGCTCGACGAAGTTCATATCTTGGAGAGATTGAAGAATAGAGGAAGAAAGAGCGAAGTCCTGAAACGTAGTTTGCGACATGAATATCCTTTTGGGTCTGTACTAATTTAGAGTGAAACTTATACCATGATTTTTATCGCCAAGCGTCTAATTCCAGGTAATTGTAAAAACTACAGACTAGTTGGGCCCGCCCATGCCTTGGGGCGAATAATAAACAACGAACTTATAGCGAATACGAATATAGCCGTCCTCGCCCACCATTTCGGAGGGGGGGTTGGGAAAATTTCGCGCCTGTTTAAAGGCTTTATTGGGAGCGCCGTCGATTTCCCACTGACCGGAGAGTTGGAGGGGGGTGACGGAAAGAACTTTTCCTTGCTGATCTAGAATCACTTCTACGATGGTCGTCCAAACTTTATCGCTGTAGGGGAGTTGTCCTTCGCGTTTGAGTTTTTCGAAACCCGTGGTCACGTTTTGAATCCAAGGCCAAATCACTTTCTCCGCCATTCTTCGGTAGAAGGTGAAATATAAATTTTGGTCGGTGTTGAGAGCCGCCACATCCCCAATCTGTAATTCCTTGGGCATGTAGTTTTGCAATTGCTGCCGACTCGCGGGGGACATCGTGTTTAAAAAATTATTGTTGGAGTTGCTACTCGATTGCGCGGCCGCCTCTCGCTTTCCGGAGGACACATACAAAGAGTCAGGCGATATTTCCGAACGCAAATCCGCGATATTTTTTGCGACACCAGAACTTTGAGTTTGTTGTTGCCGCTGCGGTTGTCGGGGTTGACCCCCCGGAGACGGGGCGGACTCCACTTGGGGTTCACCGAGAGTGCTCATCGGTGCGTTGGTGGTCACCCTCGTTCGAGTTTCTCGCTCTACACGACGAGTTTTGTCGGACATCGCGGGTCGGTTTTCTTCCTTCATGTCGAGCCACTGAATCGGCTCAGATTCGGGCTTTGGCTTTACAATGTAATCCACGCCTCCCAAGAGGAACATGATCACGTGAATCATCACACTGAAGGTAATTGCTTGATATGACGACACTTTTTAAAGCACCTATTACCCTTTCGAGATGAGATCCACCCTATTTGAGCCCGGCGGACGTCCTGACTCGAGGCCATCATTTGCCTAAAGTTGAGACACTAAACCACCGATAAATATAGCATGGGGAGGGGTCATGAGCTCAAGCGACAATACGAATAATTTAAATAATGTGATCGATCTACAGAAGCATCGTGGCAAAAAGGCCAAAAAAGCGAGTGGGACTGAGAAGAGTACATTTTCAGCAGGCGTCACGGACATCTCAAACATTCGTCAGGAAATGATTAATTCTGAACGTCGAAGCGTTCGTCGAACGATCCTCACCGAGTTTATTGGCATGAACATCATCGTTCCTCAAAAGGGTCTGGTGAAGTCGGCGCTCTATGATATCTCCGAAAACGGCTTAGCTTTTGAGCTTCCCATCGATTTGGGAAAATTCAATGTCGGCGAAGAAGTGGCTATGAGAATCTACATGAACCACGCCACGTATTTTCCCTTTGTCATCAAGATCACTCACATTCGTAAAGATGCGGATGAGGGACTTTATCTTTATGGTGGAAGCTTTATTAAAAATTCGATCAACCAAGTGGCGCTTTTCCATTTTGCAAAATTTGTCGAAAACATCAGCGCGTATCTCAAGACAGATCACGGCGATGTGATGGTTTCAAATATCGGAGATTAATCTCTGCGCCATGCAACATATTCCGTCATTTACAAGGCCACTCCCTTCTAGTCCAATAGAACTATGAGCCACAACGGCTCATGTTCATAAGGGGGACGTGGAGTGAGCGAGAAAAGAAAGATCGTTGTCGATACGAATGTGATTCTGTTTGATGCTCTAGCAATTTGCAAATTTCAAAACGCTGATGTGCATATTCCAATTTCAGTACTCGAAGAACTCGATCGTTTTAAACGTGATCTCGGCGAGAACGGAAGAAACGCTCGTCATTTTAGCCGTTTCATCGATGTCCTCCGTGGCAAAGGCGCCTTAAATAAAGGCGTGCCCTTAGAGGATGGAACCGCAACCATTTTCGTCGAAGCCGATCGCTCGGTGACCGGAACTCCGGCGGAGCTGTTGGAAACAAAAGCCGACAATCGAATTTTAATCACAGCCTTTGCTCTGCAAAAAGAATTTCCAAACAATAAAGTGGAGTTGGTGACCAAAGACATCAACTTACGTATTAAAGCCGATGTTTTCGGTATTAATGCGAAAGACTACGAGCCCGAAAAAGTCTCCGTCGACGAAATGTACACGGGTCATATTGAAATCGAAGTGGACGCCGAACAGATCAATCTCTTTTATCAAGAGAAGATGTTGCCACTTCCGGACAGCATGAGAATCGTACCTAATCAGTATATCGTGGCCAAAGACACTTCGAATCCCAATCACAGTGCCATCGGTCGCTACGACGGGAAGAAGAAAGGCATGGTGCCTCTTTTGACCGTGAGTGAAGGCATCTGGGGAATTCACCCTCGAAATGTGGAGCAATCTTTCGCTATTGATGCGCTATTGAACGATGACATTCTGTTTGTCTCCCTTGTCGGTAAAGCGGGAACAGGAAAAACGCTTCTAGCTCTGGCCGTCGGCCTTTACAAGTCTCTCGACGAAGGACGTTTCCAGCGTTTACTGGTGAGTCGTCCTATTTTCCCGATGGGGAAAGACATTGGATATCTTCCTGGAGACATCGAGCAAAAACTGAATCCTTGGATGCAACCGATCTTTGATAACGTCGAATTTTTAATGGGGGCGGATAAGAAGGCGGCGGGTCGCGCTCAGGAGCTTATCAACCAAGGTATGTTGAACATTGAACCGCTCACTTACATTCGTGGTCGAAGTATTCCGAACCAGTACTTTATCGTCGATGAGGCACAGAACTTAACTCCTCACGAGATTAAGACCATCGTCACTCGCGCCGGTCAGGGAACTAAAGTGGTTCTCACTGGAGATGCTTTCCAAATTGATAACCCTTATGTGGACAGTGCGACGAGCGGTTTGACCTACTCCGTCGAGAGATTTAAAGGCTACGACATTTCGGCTCACTGTTCTCTGACTAAAGGGGAAAGATCCGAACTCGCTGAACTCGCTGCAAACGTTCTTTAGAACAATGTGGACCTGGGTTCTCTTTGTTTTATTGATCGGGGCTGAGGAGGTGGCTTCTCAGCTCGAAGTCACAAATTCTCATCCTGCAGAGATTAAACTCCCGCGCTGTATTGACGACACGGTGGTTCTTCAAAAGATTGCGAATCACATCGAAACTCATAGGAAAAACAGCTCAAAATATGCCGAGTATGCAGCTGTATTCCGCGGCGAGACTCCTGCGGAACTTGTGGCCCGCTTGGCCTATGCCGAAACAATAGGTGCGAACTGCTCTTCGCTCAATTCCAGCGTGGGCCCAAGGATTGTCGAAGTGATTGCCAACCGAGTGCGGAGACGGGGCGGGGACGCCCGTTCGGTGGTTTTTCAAAGAGATCAGTTTTCATCTTCGCTCAATATTTATTCGAACTCGCGCTACAAAGATTTTCTGTGTCCCAAAGATTTAAATCTATGGAAAGAAATGGTATTGGCCGCAAGATCTTCGCTCGAGAACCCTCCTTCGCGAGTCAAGCCCGACACGATGAACTACTTTCTGTACAGACACGATCCTCGTTGGGCTCAGGAGCCTTGGGCTCTCAAGGAAGATCTTGCCGGGCAGTCTGAGGACGCGCGCGCTTGTGTTCGTTTCTTTCGTGTTCCTGATTGGAAATAAGTTTTTATTGCAAAGAAACTTGTAAAAAACTCCAAGCCCTCGCTAATCCTTTCAAAAACTCCAAAATCTTTTATAACTGAGGCAAATAAAAGGAGTTTTCCATGAAAGCATTGTTTGTATTCGTTTTATCTCTCGTTAGCATCACGGCCAACGCAGAGTCTTTAAAGTATTGTGGTAAAGTCGAAGTGTTTGGTGTGGAGTATTATAACTACGCTCGCGTTGTGGATAACAAATATAACCCGCGCATCAACGGTAAAACCAAAGACCCAAATCAAGTTGTGAAATACTTGAATGCGAAGACGGACGGCACTTGCCTTTGCGTTAAAGGAACCATCGCAAAACAGACTCTCGAAGGTTACGAAATCTTTAACTTCACTCAAGTGGATTCAATTTGGGGATGCAGCAACGGACCCAAACTCGCTGGAAAGTAATTCATCTGTCCAATTTTTCTTAAAAGGAAGCTCTGTGAGCTTCCTTTTTTATTTTGGGGCAGGGGCGGCGTTATTTTCATTTCTGAAGAGGGTCGAATCAAAACTCGATGAGTCTTTGGTCGAGTCGAGCTCTGACCTTTTTCTGGTTTTTGATATGTCTGTAATTTCATACCTTCAACGGTTAAGAATTTCTCAAAATGAGCCGAATAGATTTGTGCAAGTCAGGAGGACAGCATGTTTCTACAAGGCGATTTACAAAAAGTTTTCGATGCTCTTTATCACATGGGTGTTATAGATCCGGTTTTAAAAATGGATTGGAGCGAAAGCTTTGAAAAAATCGAGTCGGAATCATGGCGTTTAACTCCGGTTGTGCAAGTGGTGAATCGTTGCGGTGGAGATTACGAGGAGCTCATGAGCGAACTTAAAAGTTTTGATCATGAAGCGCTTTCTTATCTGGCGATGTTAGTGGCCAAAGAGCTGATGTACTTTCACACCAATACGATCGTTCACTAAGGAGAATTTGTATGAAGATGATGATTTTATCATTCGCATTAACAATGGCTTCGGTCGCAAGTGCAGACTGGAATATCGATCTTTCTCGCCGTCAACACGACATGAAAAAACTGGAGATGGATCAATTGGTGGCCGAGGGTAAAGAGCAAAACGTGGTCCAGCAGATCTTCGAAAGAGAAGCTCCCATCGAAGAGCTTGTTATCGCCAACACAGACAAAGGTTTTGTTCCTGGCATGCTTCGACTAAAAAAGGACCAAAATTATCAAATCACAGTCGTTAACGTGAACAAAAAGAAGAAAAACGTAAGCTTTATGCTCGACGCCTTCGCGGAACACCATGGAACTTATTTTGGTGATGTTGTGAGTTTTAAAGTAAAACCACAAAAAGACGGATTGTTCCAATACGTTTGCCCAGAGACGGAGACAATTGGTAAAATCTTAGTGTACACTCAAGAGGAAATGCAGCCGGTCCCGGCCATTAAACTTCGTCAGCCTGCTGCTGAAGATGAAACGTCCATCCCAGTGAGTTTTGATAATGAGTAGAAGCCTCGACACACGTACGCAAGCCTTTGAAGAGATGATCAAGAGCAATCTTGCTCCGGTCGTCACTTATTTGCAGGACGATACGGTGACCGAGGTTTTGATCAACGGCCCGAACGATGTGTTCATCGAGCGCGGCGGTAAACTTCTTAAAACAGACGCGAAATTTAAAACGGATAAAGATCTCGAAGTTGCCGTCCAAGCGATTGCGAATTTCGTCCGTCGTCGGATTAATCAAGATGAACCACGTCTTGATGCTCGACTTCCCAATGGATCGAGAATTCACGCGGTCTTGGCGCCCGTGGCTCGCAACGGTACGACGGTCAGTATTCGTAAGTTTAGCCAAGTGAAAGTCGACTTTAAAAAATATATTGATTGGGGCGCTCTTAATTTGGACGCCGCTAAGTTTTTGCAAATCTGTATGATGCTCGGGAAAAACATTCTTGTGAGCGGAGGTACGGGCTCTGGAAAAACCACATTGCTCGGATTGCTTTGCAGTTGTATTCCTAAAGGACAACGCGTTCTTGTGATCGAGGATGCTTCCGAATTAAATGTCGAGTACGAGCACGTTGTGAGTTTCGAAACCAAAATGCCAGATGAGCTTGGTAAGGGTGGAGTCACCATGTACGACCTCCTTAAGAGCAGCTTACGTCTTCGTCCCGATCGCATTATCGTGGGAGAGGTGCGTGGTGCAGAAGGCATGGAGTTGATTCAAGCGATGAACACGGGTCACAAAGGGTGTTTGGGAACCATTCACGCCAACACGCCGGGAGACTCATTGCTTCGTCTCGAAGCTTTGGCCATGGGTGGAGACAATAAATTGAGCGAAAAAGCGCTTCGCTATTCGATCGCTTCGGCCATCGAAATCGTTGTCCAGATTTCTCGTTTACAAGATGGTTCACGTCGCATCACTAACATCACGGAAGTTTTAGGCTTAGATGAGCAGGGGCATTACAAAGTCGCTGATATCTATGCGCTCAATAACCCAACGCGTCAGACTGATGGAAAGATTAAAGGATTTGCTGAGCCAACGGGCATATTGCCCACTTTTGTTCACGAGATCGAGAACAACGGCATCAAATTTCCTCGCTCTAAATTCTTTCCGACTCAGAGCACTCCGAATAGCCGAGAGTCGGCTTAATCCTCAAATTTTTGGTCTAAATTCCCGTCATCCTGAGCGAAAGCGAAGGATCTCGGTGACTTATCGGTCGCGCGCGAGATCCTTCGCATTCGCTGGGGATGACGCGCCGGTGTTTTCCCTCGGGATGGCGGCGAAAACTGTCATAAGGCGTCGTTATTCCTTTGCAAATTTAATTGTCGACACGCTTTCTTTTTCATAGCAAAAGTAACCGTGCTCATCAGTTGTAAAGTCACAAATTCCATTCTGGTTTTCTTGGAAAAACAAGGCCGAGATTTGTCCACGATTTTACAATCCTTTGATGTTCCTGAAGAGTTTTTGCGAGATCCTGCGTGCTGGTTAGAAGCGCCCCGTATGGAAGCCATTATCAAAGAGATCGATCGCTCGATGACCGACCTTCCCGAAAATTTTGTGCGCGATATTGGCCGTCACTGCGAACAGCTTCGATCTTGGGGCGTTTTAGACAGCGTGCTCAAGATGATGGAATCGCCTCTCGATATTTACAATCAACCGAATCGGTTTATCTCTTACTTTATTTCTCCAGAGCCTCCGGTCATGGGATGGAAGCAAGTGGATAATGTCATCACCTTTCATGTTCCGGTGGAGCCTTCGGAATACCCGCACATCACGCAGTATTTGATGGGGGCTTTTGAAGGACTCCCTCACTTTATGCGCCAGTCGGCCTCTCATGTCGAATGGATCGGTAGTTGTATCAGTATCTCTTGGAGTCAACACCAGGAGAATCTTTTACCTTCAGAGGATCTTGAAGTTCGCCAGTTTAATCCTGAGTGGGTTCGCACGGTGATGGACAGTTTAGAGCAGCATCAAAAAATGTTGGAAAATCGTCAACAGATGCCTGCCGAAACGACATCGCACAAGGCTCTCCAAGAGTTTGCAAGCAAACACGCCCAACAGGTCGAATCCACCTTGAGTGACATCGTGGCGATTAAAGATGATTTTCTAAAACTGCACGATTACTTTGCGCGTTCGCAGCAGCTCATTACTTTTTTAATCCACTCCGGTCGTAAAACAAAACAGGTCGACGAGGCGATGCGCCGAATGGATTGGCAGCACGTTCAGTCCTCGTACACCAAAATGGTGGAAGAGGCGTGCGATCGAATTCTCGCGGCGAAAGATCGCGCTCAAGATTTATCCAAAGCTTTTAAAGTTTCCGCGAAAGAAGCTCATCATTTAGAATTTTTAGAGCCCCATGTGGAGCTCGACAATTTAGAATTACCGATTCAACCCTAAGGAGAAAGCAGATGTCAGAAATCGTTTCCATTCATGCCAGAGAAATTTTGGATAGCCGTGGGTTCCCCACTGTCGAAGTGGAAGTGTTGACGACAACCGGAGCGATCGGTCGAGCGGCCGTTCCCTCGGGAGCATCTACGGGGGCTCACGAAGCCCACGAACTGCGCGACGGCGACAAGAGCCGTTATCATGGTAAAGGCGTGTTGAAAGCGGTCGAGCACGTCATTCACGATATTAGCAATTCGCTCGAAGGCCACGATATTTTTGATCAGGCAGGCATCGATCAAACTATGCTCGAGCTCGACGGAACGGCGAACAAGTCTCGTTTAGGGGCGAATGCCATTTTAGGAGTCTCCCTCGCTTGTGCGAAGGCCGCCGCGGCCGAAGCTCGATTGCCGCTTTATAAATACGTCGGCGGAGTTCACGCCTACCAATTGCCCATTCCACTGATGAATGTGATCAATGGGGGCGCTCATGCCGATAATGGTCTTGATGTGCAGGAATTTATGATCGTTCCACGCTTGGGAACGTTTAGAGAGTCTTTGCAAGCCGGAGCCGAAATTTTCCAAACTCTTAAGAAGATCCTAAAAGAGAAAAAGCTGTCGACAGCAGTGGGCGACGAAGGTGGTTTTGCGCCTCAGCTTAAAAATAACGAGCAGGCTCTCGAACTTTTAGATCAGGCGATCAAAGCTTCCAGTTTTGTCCCTGGTGTGAATGTATTTATCGCTCTAGATGTTGCGGCGACGGAATTTTACGCCGATGGAAAATACGAGTGGGAAGGCGAAAAGATCACCGCCGAACAAATGACCGAAATCTATGCCAAATGGGTCGACAAGTATCCAATTGTAAGTATCGAGGATGGGTTAGCTGAAGATGACTGGACAGGATGGCGCCATTTGACCTCCACTTTGGGTTCAAAAGTTCAATTGGTCGGAGACGATCTATTTGTGACGAACATTGAGAGGGTAAAAAAGGGTGTCGACGAGCGATGTGCCAATGCACTCCTTGTTAAAGTGAACCAGATCGGAACTTTGACGGAAACGATTCGGGCCGTTCAGTTCGCTCAATCCTCAGGCTACAATACGATCATGTCTCATCGAAGCGGTGAGACCGAAGATACCACCATTGCTGACTTAGCGGTCGCTTTAGGCTGCCGTCAGATTAAGACGGGAAGCTTGTGTCGGAGCGAGCGCGTGGCCAAATATAATCAGCTGCTTCGTATCGAAGAGCAGCTGACGAAATCCGCAACTTACGCCAATTTATAGAAGGTCTAGTCGTCCACGAAACTCCCGATCTTCACTTTGGTCGGGATGGACGCGGGATTGATAATCGCTAAGGGTTTGCTAGAATAATGAGATATGTATCTCATCGAAAAGTTGCGCTCGTTTCTCAATCAACCGTTTAAAATTTTTTGGCTGTGCCTTATTGTTGGCTTTGTCACACTTCTTTACGACGGTAGTTTTTGGAATCTGTGGAGTCTCCATCACAACTACAAAGAGATGGAAAAACGAATTCAAGCGGTCAACGAAGAGACATCCAATTTGAATTTTAAAGTTCAAGAGTCGAACGGTCGAGAGTTCATCGAGCGACAAGCGATGGATCAGTTAGGTTTAGTGCGCGAAGAAGATTTGATCTTTGTGTTTTCAGATTGAACCAATCACCTCCATAGATTAGTCTCTGCCGCATGTCTAATGCGAGAAAAAGTCTTTATCTAGTTGATGTCAGTTCCATGTTTTTTAGAGCGTACTACGCTGTTCGTCCTCTGAGCACATCGAAGGGTGTTCCGACCAATGCGATCTATGGTTACCTTTCGATGATCGTGAAATTGCTCAAAGAGATTAAGCCGGATTATCTGGCCTTCTGTTACGATCGACCTGAACCTTCCTTTCGCAAAGACATCTATCCTGAATACAAAGCCAATCGTTCAGAGATGCCGGAAGATCTGGCGCCGCAAATTCCCTACATCAAGCAGCTCACGGAAGCTTTGGGAATTCCTGCCTTCGAGATGCAAGGCTTTGAAGCCGATGATTTGATTGGAACTTTTGCCATGATGGGAGAGAAACACAATTTAGACGTGGTGATTGTGAGTGGGGATAAAGATTTTTCTCAGCTGATCAACGAACACACGATCATGTACGATACGATGAAAGACACTCGTTTTACTGTCGAGAAAGTTGTCGAAAAGTGGGGAGTTGAGCCGAAGTACTTTATTGATTATCTCGCTCTGACAGGAGATTCCTCGGATAATATTCCAGGAGTCCGCGGAGTGGGACCCAAGGGGGCTCAAAAACTGATCAATGAGTTTCATACGGTTGAAGAAATCTACAAAAGAATCGATGAAGTGAAAAATCCGACGCTCAAAAATAAGCTGCTGGAATCTCAAGAGATGGCGTTATTGTCTAAAAAGCTGGTGACCATCGAGACGGATGTTAAGGTCAATATCGGAATCCAAGATCTCAAGGTGCGCGAGCGAAAAACTGCGGAGCTCGAAAAACTTTTAGAGGAGCTTGAGTTTCAGTCTTTCAAAAAAAATCTGATCACTTTAGATCAGAGCCAGGGGGCGCCGACGATAGATCCCATTCACGAAGCGCCAAAAGAGAAAGTTGCGGCTCCGACCGATTTTAAAGTCATTCATCTTAAAAACGAGGATTTTGCAAAATGGTTGGAAAACCATAAAAATCTTTGGATCGTCGACTCCGAACGCAATTATATATTTGCCTCAAAGAATGATGTGGTTGTGTTTGAAGGGGATGAAGAGGGTTTGGCTCGACTTTTTGATGCGACGGAAGGTCTGCAATGGTCGGGATATGATTTGAAGACGCAATGGAGAAAGCTGGGAGTCCGTCGGTCGCAAACTGCAGTATGGGATGCGATGCTTGCGGCGTACGTGGTTCAGGCTGGGCCCATCGAATCCTTTGGAGATATTTTTATAAAGTACGTCGGGGAAACTCTTCCCGATTTACCAACTCCGGACAGTCTTTACAGTGCGCATCTCCAATTGCGGATCGCTCTCCTTGAAAAACTTGAGGAAACGCGAATGACAGAAATTCTTAAGACGATCGAACTTCCGATCATCGACGTGCTCACGGCCATGGAGAAAAACGGTGTTTTAATCGACGTTGAGTTTTTAAATAAAGAAAGTAAAACTCTGGCGCAGGATCTTAAGAAAATTGAAGAGGAAATTTATAAGGAAGCGGGCGAGACCTTTAATATTGCAAGCCCCAAGCAGCTGGGTCAGATTCTTTTTGAAAAGATGAATTTGCCGAAAGGGAAAAAAACTAAAACCGGTTATTCAACCAATAACGAAGTTCTAGAAAATCTCGAAGAGTTCCCGATCGCCAAAAAAATTATCGAGTATCGCGAGATTGCAAAACTCAAATCGACCTATGTCGACGCCTTGCCAACAATGGTGGATCCCAAAACAGGTCGCATTCACACTCAGTACAATCAAGCTCTCACGGCGACCGGTCGGCTTTCGAGTGTTCACCCCAACCTGCAGAACATTCCGATTCGTACAGAGCGGGGAATGCGGATTCGTCGCGCCTTTATTGCCAATGAAGGTCATATCTTGGTGGCTGCGGACTATAGCCAGATCGAGTTGCGAATTTTAGCTCATATTTCTAACGACAAAGGATTAACCGAAGCTTTTGCTCAGGATTTGGACATTCACACAAAAACAGCGAGCGAAGTCTTTAGCGTCCCGCTCGATCAAGTGACGTCTGACCTTCGACGGAAGGCCAAAGCGGTGAACTTTGGAATTGCCTACGGCCAAGGGGCCTATGGTTTAGCCGATGGATTAAAAATTCCACGGGGGGAAGCTAAAATCATCATTGATACCTACTTCGAACGTTTTAAAGGGGTTAAGAAGTACATGCACGACGCGGTCGAGTCCGTGAAGAAAACCGGCTATAGCGAAAGTCTTTTAGGTCGGCGTCGATATCTCCCCGAGATCAACTCAAAGAATTTTAATGTAAAAGCTTTTGCGGAGCGCGCGGCGATCAATGCGCCCATTCAGGGGATGTCGAGTGACATCGTCAAAATGGCCATGATTCAGGTGGCCGAGAAATTTCGCGACCAAATGATTCTACAGGTTCACGATGAACTTATCTTTGAATTGCCCGACGATGCAACTTTGGAAAAAAACATGAAGGAGATTCGATCCATCATGGAGAACTGCATTACCTTATGTATTCCGCTGAAAGTGAATATCGGGAGCGGGAAAAACTGGTCGGAAATTTAGAAGGCAGGGGAGCTCTAATCCTTTACTTTTAGTGATAATAACTGTGGAATAGAGGGATGGCTAAAGAAGTTTCCCAAGATGCCTTAAATATGGTCGACGAGGTTTTCAAAGAAGAAGACCCGGCATTTCTCGCGGATTTAGAAAAAATCAAACCTGAAGACCTCAATAACCAACCTCTCGACGCCATGGATCCTGAAGAAGTGAAGCGTCTTAAAGAATTGGGTCTTCGTGGAAAATGGATGATGCTGAGACCTCAGCAAAAGAAAATCATCTATGCATCTGTTTTTATAGTTTTCGTAGGGATTCCATTGGTCATTCTTTCGGCCCTGGGTCTTCTCACTCCTCAGTTCTCCTTCGACGAAATTCCGTCGATGGCCTATATGGCTGACGAATCGACCCCCTTCGAAACGAGCGACGAATTGGTCGGAATTTTGAGCTTAGAGAATGATGAAGAATTTAATCTCAAAACTCGCGAAATGCTCGTGCAGCTGAAAACTACGAATAAAACGAAGGGATTCGTGCGCGTGATCTTCGAAATAGGCATGGCCAGCGAAGAGGATCGTGTCTATATTTCGAAACGTGAAAAAGATGTTATCGATATCGTTACGGAAGTTTTAACAAATACGACCCACGCCGAATTTTCGGGCATTGAAGGTAAAGAGATGATCCGCCGAAAAATCATCGTGGCTCTCAATAAAAAATTGGAGGGAAAAGTCAAATCCCTCCATTACGACCAGTTTTTGTTCCAATAAAAAACACCGATACGAATCTGTCCTACGGATGGGGCTTAGACACGACTGCGCTTTTTAAAAGCGAAGGGGTTTATCCCGTAGGTTTTGACCTTATCGTGAAGCGTGCTCTTCGGCATTTTTAGATCTTCGGCGGCTCGACGTTGATTGCCATTGTGTTTCTCTAAATTTTTTATAATCAGTTCGCGTTCCAGCTCTTTGATGGGCGGTAAGCTTTCCAATAATGCCTCGTTGGCTTTGGGAGGGCGGTCGACCAGTTGGCTTAAATGATCAACTTCGATTTGCTCTCCGGGAAAGTAGGCCGCAGCGCGCGCCACGACGTTTTTGAGTTCGCGAATATTGCCAGGCCACGAATGATCTTTTAACTTTTCCATGGCCGCGAAGGAAAATCTCACTCGGCTCTCTCGCGCCATGGAGTACAGAATCGCTTCAAAGTCCTCGATCCGATCAATCAGAGACGGAGGAGAGATTCGACAGACATTTAAACGATGGTAGAGGTCTTCTCGAAATTCTTGTTTTAGAATTTTCTCGTAAAGATTTTTATGAGTGGCCGCCAGCACGCGAACGTGTGTGCGAATCGTTTTATCGGAACCGACGGGGCGGATTTCTTGATTTTCTAGCGCGCGCAAAAGCTTGGGTTGAAGATTGATCGGGAGATCTCCGATTTCGTCTAAAAACAACGTTCCGCCGCGGGCCTCTTCAAAAGCGCCTTTACGGTCATTCGCGGCACCGGTAAACGATCCTTTCACGTGTCCAAACAATTCACTTTCGATCAGTTGTTCGCTGAGAGCACTGCAGTTGATCGCAACAAAAGGACCATGTCGCCGGGGAGAGAGTTTATGAATGAGAGATGCAATCACTTCTTTTCCGCTTCCGGAAGGCCCAATGATCAGAACTGTATGCTCGGTGGAGGAGAAGGCGGGAATTTTATCAATCTGCCTTTGCCATTCGGTATTTTTGGAGGTCGGCAGTTCGGTCTCATCTTTTTTGTGAGAGGCAAAAATAAATTGCGTTTCGCCGATACGGATTCGATCATTGACCGAAAGTGTGGCTTCGATGACGGGAGTTTCGTTGAGTAATGTTCCATTGCTGCTGCGAAGATCTTTGAGAACAAACTGCGATCCTCGTTTTTCGATGCGCGCATGCCGCTGAGATACAAACGGATCTCCGAGAACCATGTGATTGCTCGGATTGCGTCCAAACGTAAAGAAATCTCCAATCTCGACCACCGTGTCCGAAGTATTAAGGGATATGAGGTACGCCTTCTCGAGGACGGAATCCTGAACCAAATCAATTTTACAAGTCTGCATCATTAAAAGCTCCTTCGTTATCCCAGACCTATTTCAATCCGCATACCAGCACCGTCTGCGTCTCAAATCCAAATTATCGAACAAACACCTAAAACGTCCGGCCCGTGTCCAAATTTGAAGTCCGTGATCCAATAAAATTGGGGTTTTCAGTTTTTGAAACAAAAATTTACGGTGCTGCAATAAGCTTGGGTTGGAGGAACTTTTTTGCTAAGACCAGGCTATGTCGAGCAAACTGACTTTTATTAAAAGCGCCGTGGATATTCACGATTTTCCCGAGGACAATCAGTCCGAGATCCTCTTTGCGGGCCGTTCCAATGCCGGGAAATCTTCTCTCATTAATACGATTGCGCAGGGAAAAGTGGCGAAAGTCAGTTCCACTCCGGGGAAAACTCGGCATTTGAACATCTTTGAGCATCGTGAGGGCTATCGTATTATTGATATGCCCGGTTATGGATACGCGATCCGCTCGAAGGACGAAGTCGACTCCTGGAAAAAAATGATTGAGCCCTATCTCCTGAAGAGAATGAATATAAAGGGGTTGGTGTTGGTTATGGATATCCGCCGCGAGTGGGCTGAGGAAGAGCAGCAAATGCTGGAGCTCGCTCAGTATTTACGCGTTGGGCTTGCGGTGATTCTCAACAAGGCCGACAAATTATCGCGTGGGGCCGCGCTGGCAAAAAAAGCCAAGTTATCTCAGTCACTTAGCATTAATGATTGTCTGCTCATGTCGGTCCTCAAAAAGCAGGGGATCGAGGATCTCGAAAATCTCTTGATCAAGTGGAAATAGCTCCCTCAAATCTAGTGAAAAAAACCACCCAAGCTCGCTCGTTCTCTCGACACCCTCTGGGGTTTTTGTTATAACATTCGCTACCTAGGAGATACTTTGTCAGTTGTTGGAGTGATCCCTGTTCGCTTTGGTGCGACCCGGTTTCCGGGAAAACCCTTAGCCCCGATCCTTGGCAAACCCATGTTGCAGTGGGTGCTGGAAGGGGTGTCTCAAAGTCGCAAAATCGATAAAATTATTGTCGCCACTGATCACGATGAGATCGCGGCGGTCGCTCGCAAGCTGGGCTATGCGGTCAAGATGACTCATCCGGATTTGCCGTCCGGTTCTGATCGGGTGTGGGCCGCCATTCAGGATGAGCCCTGCGATGTGGTGGTGAATATTCAAGGCGATGAGCCATTGATTCGCGGCGATGTTCTCGATGAGTTGGTTTCGCAAACTCAAGATCCGGCGCAGAAGGACGTGGTGATGTGGACTCTGGGGCACGCTCTAACGGAAGAGACATTAAACTCTCAGCAAGTCGCCAAGGTCGTCGTCAACCAGGAGCACGAAGCGATTTATTTTAGTCGCCTCCCCATTCCATTTTCTCGCAAGCCGATGAGTGAGTTTAAAACGATCCCGTGTCTTAAACACATTGGTATTTACGCCTTCCGCAAAGAGTTCCTTAAAAAGTTTTGCGATAAATCTTCCATTGGGATCGAAGAGGCGGAGGGTTTGGAACAATTGCGCGCATTGTACCTTCGAGCGCGTCTTAAAGTTTTAAAAGTGGATCACGATTGTTGGGGTGTAGATATTCCCTCCGACGTGCAAAAGATCGAACGTCTTCTTCAACAAAGAAAATAGACACAGAGAAACAACTTATGAAAAAGAAAAAAACACAGCATTTGCAGCAGAAATTTATATTTGTGACCGGCGGCGTAGTGTCGTCGATCGGTAAGGGTCTAAGTGCGGCCAGTCTTGCCGCCATGCTCGAAGCACGTGGAATCAAAGTGACGTTAATGAAATGTGATCCTTATATCAATGTGGATCCAGGGACGATGTCTCCGTTCCAGCATGGTGAAGTTTTCGTGACGGCCGATGGCGCCGAAACCGATCTCGATCTGGGTCATTATGAGCGCTTCACTTCGATCACTTTAAACCGTCATAACAGCATCACGGCCGGTCAAGTCTACGACAGCGTTATTCGTAAAGAGCGCCGCGGAGATTACCTCGGTGGGACTGTGCAAGTCATCCCACACATCACTGACGAAATTAAGTCTCGCATTTTCGAAGCGGCTCAAGGTTTTGAAGTCATCATCGTCGAGATTGGTGGAACGATTGGCGATATCGAAGGGCTTCCGTTTGTCGAAGCCATTCGTCAGATGCGTGTGGATTTAGGATTCGAGAATACGTTGTTCGTCCATGTGACTTACATTCCTTACATTAAAGCGGCGGGTGAATTAAAATCGAAGCCCACTCAACACTCGGTCAAAGAATTGCGCGCGATTGGAATTCAGCCGGACTTTTTGATCTGCCGTAGCGAAATGCCCATCGATCCCAACATGAAGTCCAAGATCGGATTGTTCTGTAGCGTACGCCCAGAGAACGTGATTGCGGCTTACGATGCATCGACTATTTACGAAGTTCCACTGATGCTCCACAACGAAGGTTTTGATGAAAAAGTGGTTCAGGCCCTTAAGCTCGAAAGCCCTAAGCCGGATCTTAAAGCGTGGGAAAAGATCGTTAAGGTGACCAAGAACCCGGCCAACGAAGTTACAATTGGTCTTATTGGTAAGTATGTGGATCTTAAAGAGAGTTATAAGTCTTTAGCGGAGGCCATTAGTCATGGTGGAGTCGCTGAGAACTGCCGGGTGAACGTTGTTTACGTGAACGCCGAGGAGCTCACACGAAAAAATATAGATCAGCAGCTCCAAAAGCTTCACGGAATTCTGGTGCCCGGAGGTTTTGGAGAGCGAGGCGTGGAAGGAAAGATTCGCGCGATCGAGTATGCTCGCGAAAACAATATACCTTTCTTTGGGATTTGTTTGGGCATGCAATTGGCTTCGATCGAGTTCGCTCGAAATGTTTGTGGAATCAAAAATGCGACCAGCCGCGAATTTGATGATTCGAATCAGAAGGGTCAGCGCAATTATGTGATCAATTTGATGGAAGAGCAAAAAGGCGTGAGTAACAAAGGCGCTACGATGCGGTTAGGTTCGTTTAACTGTAAGTTAAAAAAGAACAGCTTAGCTCGTCGTATCTATCAAAAAGATTCCATCAGTGAGCGGCATCGTCATCGCTATGAATTTAATAATAGCTTTAGAGGACTTTTTCAGAAGCACGGTATGGAACTTTCCGGAATCTGCGAAGAGCGTGATCTTGTCGAGATCGTGGAGCTGCCGAAGCATCCGTTCTTTATCGGTGTTCAGTTCCACCCCGAGTTTCAATCACGTCCTTTAGCGCCACATCCTATATTCCGTGATTTTATTTCGGCCGCGATCGCGCGGGCGCATCTCATCGAAAAAAGTAGCAGTCGCAAGGTGCCAGCGAAAGTCAGAGGTATTCATGAATTATCTCGAAGAAGCTAAAAAAGTTCTCGATCTCGAGTCGAAGGCCATTTTAGAAATTAAATCCAAGTTGGACGGAAATTTCGAAAAAGCCGTCAACGTGATTGTGGACTGTTCGGGGAAAGTCATTGTCACGGGCATCGGTAAATCCGGTTACATTGCACGAAAACTCGCGAGCACGCTGAGTTCGACCGGAACTCCGTCCTTGTATCTTCATCCGGCGGAGAGCTCTCACGGGGATCTCGGTGTGATTTCACCCAATGATTGTGTGGTCATTATTAGTAATGGTGGAGATTCGCCAGAGCTTAAAGATATTTTGGGATTTATCTCTCGAAAAAATATCCCGTTGATTTCCATGACGGGAAATCGGGGAAGTGAATTGGCTAAGGCCAGTCCCGTAGTTCTCGATATCGGTGTGAGTGAAGAGGCGTGTCCCTTAGGGTTAGCGCCCACTTCAAGCTCAACGGCATCCTTAGCTCTCAGTGACGCTTTAGCCATGGTCGTCCTCAGTAAAAAAGGCTTTAAAAAAGAGGATTTTGCGGAGTTTCATCCTGGTGGAAGTTTAGGGCGTCGACTGCTCACTCGAGTCAGAGATGTGATGCACGGGCAAGGTGCGTTGCCTCTGGTGAGCGAAAGCGCCGTCCTTAAAGAAATTCTCCCGATCATGACCGCGAAAGAAGTGCGTGGAGTCGCCGGGGTTGTGAATGATAAGCAGGAGCTCGTCGGGATTATCACCGATGGAGATATTCGTCGTCATCTCAATCAAAATGAGAGCCCTCTGCAGACGGCGGCCAAAGATATGATGTCTCGGTCTCCCAAGACGATTCTTTCCGACGAAATGGCCGAAAAGGCATTGTTCGTGATGGAGCAGTTTTCGATCCAAATGCTATTTGTCATGGATGAAAAGCAAGGGAAAAAGCCCGTCGGGCTACTTCACTTACAAGATTTATTAAAAGCAAAAATTAGATAAGCGAATCCACATGTCGGTATCCATCATTGTTCTATTAGTGCTGTTGACTTTAGCGGGTGCTTTATCTCGATACTATCGTCTGAGCCGAATTCTTATGGCGGTGGCCGTAGTTTTTATCTTAGTGATTGGCAATGGTGTCTTTGCACAGTTGGTGATCGAAAGCTTACAAACTCACTCTCGCGCAACCGTCACTGATTGGAAAGAAAGAAATGCGTTTATTATTTTAGGGGCAGGAACGTCCTTTTGGTCGGCGTCCCATCTTGTGGTGAGCGCCATGCCCACTTTTTCCCGAGCGCACGAAGCGATCCGACTTTATCTTCAATGTAAAAAGCAAAACAAACAATGCCACATTTATGTCACGGGTGGAGATCCTGCCAAGAATGGAACGAGCGAGGCCGAAGCTTTGGCCAACGCTCTCACTGAGATGGGTGTCATCGACGAGGATATATTTAGGGAAATGAAAAGTAAAAACACCTACCAAAATGCCAAATTTACCGCAGCGATGATGGCCGCGCGGGAGCCCTACGATGAGATCTTTCTCGTCACTTCGGGGTTACATATGAACCGATCTTTACTTTATTTTTCGCACTTTAAAATATTCCCGACGCCCGCTCCGGCGGATCAAGCCAGTGCGCTCTTTAAAGTCATCCCGCTTTCTCACAATCTCTCGTTGTTTGATTTGGGTGTCCATGAGTACTTGGGCATGGCGCGATTTCATCTTTATAATTTTTTGGGATGGAATAAGTAGGCTCCACTACTGAAGGCCAGTCCTAATTTAAATCTCGATTAAATCTCAAGTTTACTTGCCTATAAAGATCCGATTGTTCACTATATAAGTTATGGAATTATCCCAAGAACTTATCGCTAAGCTTAAAAAAGTGAAGATGCTCGTGACCGATGTGGACGGCGTTATGACCGACGGAACTATCTTTTTAGGGGATGATGGGGAATGGCGTCGCCACTATTCTGTTCGAGATGGGGCCGGTATCGTTTTTTTGCGGGAAGCCGGATACAAGGTGGGGATAATTACTGGAGCCTCTTCCCCGGACGTGCGGAAGAGAGCGGAGCATTTAAAGATAGATTATCTTTTTCAAGGCAAGATGGACAAAGGTCCGGCCTTTGATGAAATTAAAAAAATGAGTGGTTATACTAATGAGGAAATCAGTTACATCGGTGATGATGTCTTTGACTTGGTGATCCTCGAACAAGTGGGTTTTGCGGCAACGGTGCCCGGAGCGATTGAGGGTGTGCAGCCAAAGTGCCACTATGTAACGAAGCGACCCGAGGGCGACGGTGCCCTTCGTGAGTTGTGCGAAATGATTATCAAATACGGTTATTACTCTAAGTAAGGAGCATCTTGTGAGACATCTTTGGTTACAGCTTTGGTTACAGCTTTCTTCCCTTATCATCCCGATCTTACTTGCCCCTTCTTTATCGATGGCCGTAACGATTGAGTTTCCCGAAGAAGAATTAGCAAAAGAATCAGTGCTTCCGGTCTTCGAGGGCGGAACGACGGCGGTCAAATCTCGTCGCGTGAACACCAAGGGACGAATGGAAGCGGGCTTGGCTGCTGGTTTCATTTTTAACGAGCCGTTCTTTAACCCTCTGATTTATGGTCTGAGATTGGGTTATCACTTTAATGAATTCAGTAGTGTTCAGGTCAGCGGTTTTTTAAAGCAAGACGAAGTCTCTAGCGACGCTAAAGAAATCGATAGCGATCCGGCGACTCGCATCGGCTTTCAAGGTGTTCCTGTGCCGAAATACCTTTTGATGGTGGATTATCAGCTGACTCCTTATTATGGAAAGATCAGCTTAACGAAGGACACAGTTTTAAATATGAACCTTTTTGGAGTTCTTGGGGCGGGTGCGATCGACGTCGGTGGTGAAGTCACTTGGATTGCCAATCTTGGTTTTGGGCAGAACCTCTACTTTACACCACGCATGGCCTTCCGGGCCGATCTGCGCTTTCTATTTTACGAAGGACCTAACGTTATTAGTATTCCTACCCAGACGAAAGCCGCAACGACGAAGCTCGACCCCTCGGCCTTCGACAGTCAATTTAACGTGAGTCCAAGTATGACTCTCGGGCTTGTTTTCTTACTTTAGTCTCTACGAGACGCGACTTAGGTTGAGTCTCGCTAAAGTCTAGTTACTGACCAGGTCCGTCGTTAACCCTACAATTTTCTTAATTTATTTTTTATTCTGTATGTAGAAACAGCAGTTTAAGGATGCACCTATGATAATACGTTTTTTTGTATTTCTGCTCGCGGTCACATCTTTTTCGACCTCCTATGCCGACGACGTGGACCAGATCGAAAATCTTTTTGACGCCGACGATACTCGTGTAGAAAGAGAATCCCAGCAGGAAGTTCGCGATGCCGAAGCGGCCAGCGCTGCCAATCGCGCGGACAAAAGCCCTCCTCCGACACGGTTAGAAAATCTCAATACTCTTAAGTCTTTCGAAGATGTGGCGGTGATTCAAAAACGTTATCTTCCAAAAACTCAGCGTTTCGAAGGAAATTTTTCCGCCGCAGCCAATATCAACGACTCCTATTTTTCCGCCTATGGTGTAAACGGAACTCTGGGTTATCACTTTAATGAAAAGTTTGCTGCGGAACTCGCAGTGAAGTGGTTCTCGGTGAGCAATAGTAAAGCGGCGAATAATCTTCTCGAGCAGGGAATCGTGACTAACGGACTTGTGGCCACCGAAATGTTTTATGGTGTGAACATGCGTTGGACGCCGATCTACGGGAAATACTCCTACTTTGATAAAAAAATTATTCCTTTCGATCACTACTTTGCTGTCGGGATCGGTCAAACTCGCTTAGAGGCGGGATCTAGCTCTTCCAACACCACCGTTAACGTAGAAGCTCTAGATAATCCCATCACCTTAAGTTTATCGACGGGTCAAATCATCGCTTTTAATAAATGGATGGCGTTCAAATGGGATGTCAGCTGGCACATTCTTCAGCCCGAAGTTCGCACGACTCGAAATGGTGTAAGCAATGTCAGCGACGACTTACAAAATAATATTTTCCTTTCCCTAGGATTCAGTTTCTTCTTTCCGGAGGCAAAGTACCGATGATGAAGTTCATAACCACTTTAGCCACAATTTGTTTAGTCACTCAGAGTTCGTATGCTGATGTGAATGACGTGATGGGAACTCCCACTACAGATGAACCTATTTTGTTGGCGCAAAACAGTAGTAGTAAAAAGAAAAAAGTCACCACGACTAAAACGACGACCACGCGTCGGCGTTCCCAACCGTCGACGTCCACAAAGACAACAACGACAAGAACCAATCGCAGTAATCGCGGATCCTCAGATGCAAACGCAGCGAGCGGAGAAGGTTCGGGAGGCGGCGGTAACGTGATCTCAAAGATCAAAAGCTTAGCCTCCTCCAATCAGTACGAAGAGGCGTCAAAGCTTTTGTTTACTGTGAGTCGAAGTTCAAAGTACGCCGGTGAGGCGGCGCAGATTAAGTACATGCTTGGTCTTATGCTTATGGAACTGAAGCTGTACCAAACGTCCTCTTTTGTGTTTTATGATGTCATCGACGAGGAACTTCGTCGGAGTGGTGATCATAAATATCTGAGACAGAGCTTAGGAAAGCTTTCTTTTTTGAGCAATATGTTGGATTCCGATGTTCTTTTAAAGTACGCGGTATCTAGAATTCAGATCAAAGATTTCCCGGCGGACAGTAAAGATCTGTTCTTTTTTAGATATGGGGAGTTAAAGCTCAAAGAGGGTCAATTCGATGAGGCGGCGAAAGCCTTCGCGAAAGTGGACCCAGAAAGCACCGTTTATCCTCAGGCCTTGTTTAAGCAAGGGTTAGCTTATGCCGAGCAGAATAAGCTGGGTAATGCGGCAGCGGCCTACGAAGAGTTACTTAACATCTACAACAATAGACCTGTGACCGATCCGAATCGTGTGAATGCGACGATGGCTTTGGCCCGCATTTACTATCAAGGAAAAAAATGGGATCGTTCGATCAGTTATTACCGAGCTGTTCCTCGCGATACAATTCAGTGGCACGATGCTATGTTTGAAATGAGTTGGGCGATGCTCCGTTCGGGTCAATTCTTCCGATCGGCGTTAAGTAACTTCCACACGTTGCATTCTCCTTATTACGAAGAGATTTATTCTCCAGAGTCGTTATTACTTCGTGCGATCGTCTACTTATATATCTGTCGTTACGATGAAATGGAAAAAACTCTAGAGCTCTTCGATCGAATTTACCGACCGGTCGCTAGCAATATCGACAAGATGCTCAGTCGTTCAGACAACAGTAAGCTCTATTGGGACGAAGTCAAACGCGGTTATGAAAACGCAAAGAACGAAAAAGAAAGTAAAAACCGCATGCGTCTCAACGATATGGTGACAACGGCATTGCTTCGCCACAACCAGATTCGCGCTAATTTGAACTATTACAATATGTTGGAAGAAGAAGATCGCAAGATCAATGCTCTGGCTCGAGACTGGCAGGGCAGCGCTATGGGTAAATTCGGTCGCCGAATTATCGAACGTCGAAAAACAAGCACTGAAGATTTGATTGGAAAACTTGCTCGAAATCATTTGTTAAAGATGAAATCAGAACTTCGTGATTTCTTTGAGCAGAGTGATTTCCTTAAGTTCGAAATGGTCAGCGGTAAGAAAGAAGTTGTGGGTAAAGAGCTTGTCGGTAAGAAGATTCCGCGGAAACAGATCGTGGATGATTCTTCTCGAAACTTCTTTATTTCTAATGGTTATGAATATTGGCCATTCCAGGGCGAGTACTGGTTAGATGAACTCGGGAACTATCACTATGTGGGTGTACAGGCCTGCCAATAATAGGCGAGTCTAATAAGATAAGTCAGCGATGTTGGGTGAAACTATGATGAAAAAGTATATTTCGGGATTAGTGGTATTAGTGGTCGCATTGCAAGTGAATGCGAAAATTACTGATAAGAAAAAGATGGCCGACATGACGCTTAAGAAACTAAGCGAATCGGTGCCGACAGCACGGCCTATTCTTCAGGAGCAAACGCGACCGCGAGATATGAGCGTGGTCAAGCCGCCTCGATCCAGCCGCTTATTCCTTTATGATGATGATCCTCTTCGAGTGGAATATAACAAACTCGTTGATGAAGAAATTAAAAAACTTTACACCCTTTCATCGAAGTACAAGACCAGCCGTAACCGTGGAGAGATCTGGTTAAGGCTGGCTGAGCGGTATGTGGAAAAAGGTAATATCTTGGATATGAAGGTTCAAGATGATTACGATAAAAGAATGAAGAAATGGGAAGAGACAAAAAAAGGTGCCAAGCCTGTTCTTCCTAAAACAAATCCAGGAAAGCCTCTGTTTGCGAAAGCCATTCAGCTTTATGAATATTTTATTCGCGACTTCCCAAAAGATCCGAAAGTGGCTCAGGCTCTTTATTTCTTAGGGTATAGCAATTTCGAGATAGGAAATGAAAAAAAAGGGGAAGCTTATTATAAAGAGCTGACTCAACGTTTTCCTAGCAGTGCCTATGTGGATGAGTCTCACTTTGCTCTCGGGGAGTATTACTTCGAAAAGGAAAATTGGAACGAAGCTTTAGAGAACTACGGACGTTTGGTGCAAAAGAAAACGGCACGCCTCCATTTATTCTCTCTCTACAAGACAGCTTGGTGTTTCTACAGAATGGGCAGATATCCTGCGGCGGTGGACACTCTTGAGCGGGTCATTCGATCTGACGGTGGTGGTGGAGAGGCCGCCGAAGGAACTCGTGAGGTGAATAAACTTCGTCTTCGTGAAGAGGCCATCAAAGACTACGTTGCCTTTTACTCGCAAACTGGAAAGTTTAAAGAGGCCGAGGATGACTTTAATAAGGCCACTCGTAGCGAAAAGAAAACGGTGGAATTGTTAGATGCTCTTGCTTATCGCTATAGCTACTCGGGGAATATTCCAGCGTCGACCTATTTGTTTAAAAAGTTAATCACGATGGCGCCGGAAGCGGAAAAAGCGGCTAAGTATCAATATCAGATCGTTCAAGACAACCTAAACGTGAACAATCTTAAAGCCTTCAAGATTGAATTGGCTGAGTGGATTCAAAATTATGGGCCGGCAAGCTCCTGGGCTTCGGCAAATTCCGACAAGAAAGAGATGCTCAAGGAAACGTTTGCCCTTCAAGAAACGACTTTGAGAAACCATACTTTAAGATTGCACGCCACAGCGGTGAGCGTGAAGTCTGAGTTCTCTCAGCAGACGGCGTCTGATTCTTATAAGATGTATTTGCACTTCTTTAAAGATTCTCCAAAGCATTCGGAAATGCGATTCTTTTATGGGGAACTTTTATTTGATATGCGTGCTTACGAAAAAGCAGCTCAGCAATACCAGTGGCTGGCAGAAAATGATAAAAAGAGCCCTTACTACGAAAAGTCTGTAATCAACAACGTCCTTTCTCTTGAGAAACTTCTTCCTAAAGATGCAGAGATGGAAAATCGTCGAAATAAGGCCAAGGATAAGTTGACGAAAATTCCATATGCTCCGGAGGTGAAGAAGTTCGAGCAGGCTTCGTTACTCTATCTTCAAGCTTTTCCTAAGGGCGACAAAGCCGACGAGATTAAAAAACGTTTAGGCGCACTTTATTATGTTCATAATGATTTTGAGCCAGCCTTGGGCGTTTTCCGTGGAATTATTAAGGAGAACCCGAATTCGAAAGATGTTCCGGTGGCCGCCGAGTATATCTTGGATATACATAATATTCGTAACGATATCGACACCTTCCAAAAAGAAGGTAATGAGTTACTTAAGAATCCTACGATTGCAAAATCTCCCGTTGGGAAAGAGATTCGCGACAATTTAAATAAAGCCAAATTCCTAGTTGCCGACAGTCTTTCAAAGAACGGTAAAAATTACGAGGCGGCGAAAGCTTTCGAAAGTTTTGCCAAGACTCAACCGAACTCACCTCAAGTCGTTTCGGCGATGTTCAATGCAGCCGTGAATTACGAAAAGGCGGGAAGCGGAGCTGAATCTGTTCGCATGTACGAAAACGTTTTGGCGGTGCCAGGAAAAGAAAACGAAGGACTCCGTCAGGATGTTAAGAATAGCTTAGCCGAAATTTATAAGAAAACCGGTCAGCTTGAAAAAGCGGCGTTGATGTATGAACAGTTCGGTCGTGGCATTACGGGAACTAAAGCTAAGAATGCTCTGAATAATGCTTCGATCCTGTGGGTGGCTCTCGGTCGCACCGAAAAGGCGATGTCTACCTTTTCCGCGCTCGATAAGATGTCTACGGATAAAGAAAAGAACGAGTACATCTACGAAAGAGCGGAGATGTTCCATCGCCAAAAGGATTACGGCAAGGCAATGACCTATTATGATCAATTCTTGCGCCTAGGTTGGAGAGATACCCTAAGAAGTCTTAAGGCGACTCACACCATCGCTGAGACCTATGCGAAACGCGGGCAAACTGCCCTCGCCAAACAGTGGTATGAAAAAACTGTGGGCTTATTTAAAGAGCGTGGCAGTAAAACTGGTGCCAAATTTGCGGGTCAAGCGAAGTTCTGGCTCGCTCGTCGCTCGTTGGATGAGATGAGAGCGATTCGCCTTGGAACTGCGGAAAAAACAATTGTGAATGCTTTTGCCAACATGAAGGCATTGCAAAAAACTTTGATCAAGGACCTCGCCGAAGTGATCAAAATTGATTATGGTCCTTCCATCGTTGCAGCTCTTGCTGCGGAGGCGGAATCCTACGAGGTTATTGCAAACGCGTTTAAAAATAGCCCGGTCCCCAGAGAGTACAGTAATGCCGAGCAAGCGAAGCAGTTTAAGCAATTGGCTCAGCAAGAGGGTGATGGATTTTTACAAAAAGCAAAAGGGGCCTACAAGGCGGCTTTTGAAAAAGGATTGGCCATCGAAGCGTTTGGCGATCCACTTTTAAGTTCTGCACGAAATTATCACAGATTGGCTCCTGGTGAGTCGAAGATGGCGGGCGAGATGGCCAGTATTGGTTCGCTCGTGGATAAGGCTGGATTATGAAAAAACTAATTTTATTGGCACCTCTACTGTTAATGTTTCCCGCACTCCTCACGGGTTGCGCTTCCGATGACTCTGGGTCCACCGATTCATCCATCGAGGCTCCATCGGCCGAGAAGAAAGCGGCGGCCGCTCCGGCGACGCCGACGGGGTCTTTGGATGGACCCAAGCGTGCCCCATCGGAGCTGAGTAAAGCCCTCAGTGATAAAAACTATAATGAGATGTTTAAAATCGCGAGCGACATGCTTTTGGTAAACCCTAATGATCCGCAAGCATTGAATGCGCTAGCGATTTACCATATTCAAAAAAGTGAATGGGGAGCTGCCCGTTTGCTATTAGAGCGTGCCATTGAGAAAAATAAAGACATGGCTGGGTTACATAATAATTTAGGTGTGATCGCACTTAAAGAAGACAATTTGGAAAGTGCCCTTGCTCATTTTAAAACGGCTTACGAAAAAGATTCTCGCAACGGAAACGTAAATAATAATCTGGGTAGTATTTACGTAAAATACCTAGACTATGGTAAGGCTCAAGGAATGATTGAGAGTGCTTACAGCTCATCCCCAGAGAGTGTGAGTGTAACAAATAATTACGCCATCATTCAGCGCTACACAGGAAACTACGAAAAGGCGGCGGAGCTCTACAAAAAGAATCTTGCTAAAGAATCCAGAAACGTCTCGACCATGATAAATTATGCTATTCTCCTTATCGATTATATGAAAAAATATGACGAAGGTGAGAGAATACTCAATAAATTAGAGTTTTTAGAAAGTAATGATCCGGCCGTTAAAAATAAAATGGCGGAACTTAACGAAAAGTTACGGGCAGCAAGAAAATGACGACAGCACAGCATATATTCACAATCTTAGGCTTATTGCTCTTCACCTTCGTCGCTAGCGCGCAGAACGCACCGGCCAAAGAAAAGAGAACGACAATTAACTTCGAAGATCAGTTGGTTGAAGGGCAGGCGCAAAAGCCCGATCTTCTTTATCTTTTGCAGAAGAAGAAATTCAATTATAAAAAATTGATTCGTTTAAGAGAGAATTTTCTTCCTGAACTTCGTCAGACAGCCAATGAAATTGCGCCCGCAAAAAGAGCCAAGGAGAAGAATCCGTGAGTAAACCAGTCGTCCTCAAAGTTTTTAGAAATGGTGGCGTGGTTGATGTTAAGCAATTTACGCAAGAACACCAGATTATTTTAGGATCTGCCGACGCGGACACGCACGTTAAACTTCCGGGTGCAGTTTCTCCTTTTCACGCTTCGATCGAAAAGCGCGGAGATAAATATTATTTAAGCGACTTGGGTTCATCTCAGGGAACGTATCTTAAAGGGAGCAAGATTTTAGAGGCGGCTCTTGAACATGGTGATAAGATTGCCATCGGTGAATATATTATCGAGTTCTATGTTGGAGCGCCTACGGTTTCGGCTTCGACAACGGCGGCGCCACCAGCTGCGGCACCGACTCCTGTGAACAAACCCATCGAGATGAAGCCGGTTCAAGCGGCACCGACGATCAGTACGTCAGTGGCTCAAGCTCCTGTGCACATGGGAACACAAGCTCTGCCAGATATGGGTGTTCAGGCTTCTCCTACTGGGGATATCCATGTTTTCAAAAAGAAAAAGAAAAAAGGCGAAAAAACCTTTGCTCCACCGAGTGTTCATAAAAATCTTTCGGAATTTATTAAGCCCACCAAAGGTGGAACTATTGAAATTCTGGTCGCGTGGAAAGAAAGAATTATCAATTCTTACCACTTCAATAAAAAGGGAACTGTTCATTTCGGTACGCATCCGTCTTGTGAAGTATTACTTCCGTCATTAAACAGTAAAGTCAGTAAAGCACCGTTGGTTCAGATCGACGGGCAAGCGACGGTTTTTGTTCCTCCGGGAATGATGGGTTCTCTCGTTGCAGATAATACGACAACACCATTATCACAGTTATTCAATACAGGTCGTTTGCAGTCCTCAGGTAGTGGTTCCCGCTTGAACTTAATGCAAGGGGAAATGCTCCGCATGCAAATGGGCGGCGATCTTGAAGTGGTTGTTCGCTACGCCTCGGATGCACCAAAGCCTTTATTTATTCCGATGATCGATTTTACAAGTAATGGCTTCTTAGCGGTGTTGCTTGCAGCGATCTTGGCGATCGTGACATCTCTCTATGTATCTTTAAATCACGTTGAAAATAAAGAAGTGGACGAAGAAGAATTTAGAACGGCGCTGATCATCGACAATCCTCCAAAACCACCGCCAGTCGTGCCTCAACCTAAAGAAGAGCCACCGAAAGTGGAAGAGAAAAAGATCGAACCACCTCCTAAAAAAGAAGTGGTCAAGATCGAGCCTAAAAAAGAACCGGCTAAAGTTGTCGAGATTAAAAAGCAGGAGCCTAAACGCGAAGCTGTGAAGCAAGCTCCTCCACGAGTGGCACAAAAAGCGGGTGGCGGAGATCAGTCCGCAGCAAAATCCATGAGAGCGAATCCGAATAAACCCAAGAGCAATCAAATGGGTTCAGTGAAGCAGGGTGGAGCCGTTAAGGTCTCTAACAAAGAGGGCGCTCAGGCCGAAAGTATCACTAAAGATCCTAAGAAGTCAGGAATCTTTGGAGTCTTCGGTTCGGGTGGGGCGAACAACCGACTCGACAATACTTACTCGGGTGGAGGGGAGCTCTCCGGTCTTGCTGATAAAGCCTCGGGTAGCGCCGGTAGCGCGGAAGATCGCGCCGGAGAAGGTCTTGGTTCGAAATTCAAAGAAACTGGCGGCGGTCAGGGTAAATCGAACGTGGGTGTCGGCGGAATTTCCACTGGAAAAGGTCTCGGACCTGGAACCGGCGGATTCGGTGGAGTGGGTCTCGGCGGTAAAGGTACCGTGACGATTCTTCCGGGCGGCGATGCTGAAACCAGTGGTGGGGATATCGATAGAAACGGTATTCGCCAAGTCTTTATCCAAAACCAACGCGCACTTCAAGCTTGTTACGAAAGAGCTTTAAGTACGGACAAAGGCCTGGGCGGAAAACTAGTTCTCGATTTCGATATCGGTGAACAAGGGCGAGTTCTCCGAGCCGAAATGAGCCGAGGGAAGTCGACTTTAGTGAACGACGAACTCGCTGGATGTGTGATTAGCAGAATGAAGAACTGGAGATTTCCAGAACCACCAAAGAATCAAACGGTTCAGGTTTTCTACCCGCTCGCATTCTCGAATAACTAGGAATTGAACTTTAAATAAAAGAATTAATAAACACCTTGGAGGGGTAAAGTGGAAGAGAATATGATGGCAGCGGCAGGAGCTGCACAACAAGAAGTACCGCAGAATTTCATACTGCATGCATTTGAAGCCGGTGGCCCGATGATGTATGTGATCTTAGCATTTTTGATTATGACGTTGATCGTTGTTTTCAAACAGATGATGATCCTTAAAGATTCTGGGATTGATAAAGAAGATTTCAACGAGCATTTGTTCGGTGTTGTTTTACGTGGAGATGTTCAACAGGCAATCTCTTACTGCGACAGCCGCCAAGCTCCTTTAACAAACACATTAAAAGCAGGATTAGTTCAGGTCTTGAACAAGCGTCCTGATGAAGAAGTTCAAGTGGCGATGGATGCATCGGTGCTTCGTGAAACTCCAAAAGTCGAAGGCTGGGTCAGCTTCCTTGCGGTTTTCGGTAACCTTGCAACTCTTCTAGGATTAGCGGGTACGATCGTAGGTATGATCACGTCATTCCAAGGGGTGACAAAAGCCGATGACTCTAAAAAAGCAGAAATGCTCTCGAAGGGTATTGCGGAAGCACTTAACTGTACAGCATTTGGGCTGATCGTAGCGATCATTGCGATTTTAGCTTACGGTTTCTTCCAGTTCCGCATCGGTCATATTCTTAACGAAATGACTGAAAGTAGCATGAGCTTGATGAATTTAGTGTCTTCTAATCGCGATAAAATGAAGTAATAAGAGGAAGTTTTTATGGCTGGTGTTGATCTAGGCGGCTCAGGCGGCAAAAGAGATTCGAATTTTGAGGTCAATCTCGTTCCGTTCATCGATTTGATGAGCGTGTTGATTACCTTTCTTTTGATTACTGCCGTCTGGACACAAGTTTCGATGATTAAACTGGGCAGCTCTTTGAACGCCAAAAAGAATACGGATGACGTCGATAAGCCTCCTCCAAAGGCCGACGTTCCATTGCGTATAGATATCAAAGATGGTGGCCATCATGTGGTTATCGGACCCAAACAGTTTGATGTTCCAAAAAAGACAGATGGGGCGTACGACGTGGTAACACTACTTGCGCGTCTCATGGAAATCAAACAGGTTTATCCTGATAAGATGGATGCAGTTGTGACCATGGATGAGCATTTAAAATATGATTTCCTCATTCAAGGTATGGATGCTGTTCTCCAAGCAGGATTCCCAGCGATCTCTGTCGCAACAGGGGGAGCTAAGTAATGGCGATTTACGTACCAGGTAAAAGAGGCAGAGGAAACCGTCGTAAAGCGGCAGGGAAGAGAAACACGGTCGTGGCTCTCTCGTTAACGGCGATGGTAGATATGTTCACCGTGTTGACGATTTTCCTTCTGCAAAACTTTAAAGTTGATGCAATTAAGTTAAAACAAAACGTACCACTTCCCGAGGCGACGGCGATTAAGAAGCTTCGTCCCGCTCACGTTGTGGTTGTCACTCAGGATAAAATCTTTTTAGATGAAACTCCTGTGGCTAACTTTATTTCTGTCAAAGAACAACAAGAGTGGGTGATTGAAGCTCTTCGAGTGGGTCTTGCAGAAAAAATTAAAGAGCGCAAAGTGGCCTTCGATTCCACCCTCAAAGAGAAACTGAAAACCGCTCTGGCCAATGCTCAGACCAAAAAGATGAGTGAGGCCGAAATTGAAGAAGAACGAAAAGAGCTTGAAAGAGATTGGGGTCGCGTTACGGTGCAAGCCGATAAAGAGATCGACTTCCTGACCATCAAAAAAGTTCTCTATACGGCGACCGAGGCCGGTGCAACTATGATCAACTTTGCGGTTTCGCAAAAATCTAAAGAAGATCTGGTTCGTTAATCTGACTTCGAGACATTGTCATTCTCAAGAAGCCTGTGGAAACAGGCTTTTTTTATTCTGTGAGAGAACGCAGGAGATCGTTTCGGGAGAAGGGTTTTGGCAGAAAGTGGGTAAACCCGGCCTTCATGCATCGGGCTTTCTCCTCGGCGGTGGAGGAGGCTGTAAAAGCGACAAGACGGGCGCCCTGGACGGACTCTAACTCTTTGAGCTGAGCGAAAAGTTCCATTCCGTGAATGTCGGGGAGTCGCATATCTACAAAAACTGCATCATACTGGTTTTTAGCAGCCTTTTCGAGACCTTGAGCGCCGGTCTCAGCCTCATCGATATCTAGCTCGAAAGCCTTAAGGAAGTAGGTAAATATAAAACGATTGTCCTCACTGTCCTCAATTAACAATATATTTTTAATATTGGAGAGATTTGTGAAGAACTCGCTATCGAGCTGAACTTTTAATGAGGCCTTGTCCACTTCATGAGATTCGGCTCGGGGAGCGGGGATTTGTAGTCGAAACAAAGTGCCCTCGCCCACTACGCTAGAAACTAATTTCACCTCGCCTTCGAGCAAATCAGCGAGACCTTTACAAATGGATAAACCTAAACCGGTGCCTTCGATTTTTTTGGACTGGCTTAACGCGGTTCTCTGGAAAGGCTTAAAGGCATTTTCAATATCACTGGCCGTCATTCCCATGCCGGTATCTTTTATTGAAAATTGGAGTTGAGAGCTGAGTAAAAGATAATCTGTGGTGACGGTGACCGAACCGCGCTCGGTGAATTTAATCGCATTAGAGATCAAATTGACCAAAATTTGTTTGAGCAACGTCTCGTCCGTTTTAACGTGAGAGGGGACTTTGTCGTTAATTTCAATATCAAATTGAATATTTTTTTGTGCAGCCTTAAGGCGAAAGACGGAGGTGATTTGTCGAAGAAGATCTCTGATGGAGACGATGCTATCGGTTTTCTGAAACGACTTTGATTTAATTTTGGTGAGATCTAATATGTCTCCCACAAGATTGAGCAAGTGGTGACTGGAATTCTCTAAGGAAGCAAAATAGTCTTTGGCTTTGGTTGTATTGAGAAGTTCTCCAAACTCTTTTTTGATCACTTCTGTGTATCCCGTAATACTGGTGAGCGGTGTGCGAATTTCATGAGCCATTGCTGCTAGAAATTGAGTTTGGGAGATTTTTTCGTTTTCCTCGTGCTTCGCTTTATGACGGGCTTCGATCAATCGAATGGCTTGCTTGGAGAGAATCTCCATCTGCTTTTTTTGACTCATCGTTAAAGTGCGAGATTGACGGTCAATGACACATAAAGTTCCTAGTTTATAACCATTTGAAGTCACTAGAGGCTGACCGGCGTAGAATCGTATATTGGGATTTCCCGTGACCAGTGGATTGTCGGCAAAGCGCTCATCTGCTGTGGTGTCCTGCACTTCGAAGAGGCCGTCTCCTGGAGCTGTAATCGCATGCCCGCAGAAGGAGATGTCGCGATCAGTTTCTGCGGCATTGAGGCCGATGCGAGCTTTAAACCACTGCCTCTTGTGATCAACCAAGCTGATCAGAGAGATTGGACAGCCGGTCACCGATGAGGCCATAAAAACGATATCTTCGAACTCTTCCTCGGAAGGTGTGTCGAGAATGTCGAGTTGCAAAAGCTCATTGACGCGCTCGTGATCATTGTTGGGAAAGACAGGTAGTTTCATGCGTCCCGAATGCAAAAGTTTGCACCAAGATATAGAGCTTCGAGGCATTAAGCAAGGAAATGGAAGTAATTACAGAGGGGATATCCACGAAAAAAGTTTAGTGGTTGTTCCAGTAATAACTGGAACTCCAGGGACGCAGATTGTCCCTGAATTACGCAGCTTTGTATCGTGTATTTTGGAATTGATTCACGTATTCAATAATAGCGGACATAGGCTCGGCCGCAATTTTCTCGAATTCGATTCCAGAGGAGCCGTCTTTCGTGTGGTAAAGGATACGTCCTTCAACATGAATCGGGATCGCCAAGCTCGGACTTTCGAGCTTGATGTCGACATTTGTGCCTGTCGGGAAGTTCTTACCCAGTCCCGATACACCGATGCCACCTTGACCGATAATATTCACTTTCACTAAGTAGCTAAATTTTGAATCGGCTTTAGAGATTTTTGCCGTCGCCACAATGGGAACTCGTGGTACTTTTCGGCGAGTCATTTCTAAAGCGTTCATAAAAATCGAGTTGTTAAAAATGCTTTCCCATACGTCTTTATTCTTTTGACAGAGGTAGATATCGTGGTTGAGCTCCACGTTTTTAAGATACTGAATGCATTCGTCAAAGGACATAAAGCGGGTCTCATTTTTAGGGTCTTTGATTTTCCACTCGACGCTAAAATGATCTTCAAGCTTTTTAATGATTGTCGGGTAGTCTTGTCTCCATTGGAGGACCGACACCCAATCTTTTTCACCCTTCCACCAAATGAAAGAGTCTTCGCTGATTTTATTGGCCGCGAGATGTGCATGCACATCATCGGTTGTAAATGGGCCCAAAACAGTGTTTTTATGATAGACAAACCATTCTATTTTCATACTTATTAAATATCGGCCGCCCCATTTGATAACTTAAAGAGAGAAACAGACATTTTGCGAGCTCAGTTCAATTCAGGTCCAAGGGCCAAGGAGCCATAAGCCGAGACTTAGTGCTTTGGTCGGTTTTTGGGTCGCTGCGTCTCCTGGGAGCGCCCGAACTATAGTAAGAATTCCATAGGACAATCCATGAGAAATACGACCTTTGTAGTGGCCATTTTAATTCTGATCGGTTTTGAAGTTTATTATTTCAGAACGGAGCGTTGGTCACCGGTGGGCGATGAGCAAACGCAAGATTCTAAAAAGCTCACTCCGGAAGAAGAAATCACCAGTAAGAACTTGCAGCAGGTGCAAGCTCAGCAGGCTGCGCCGACAAAATCAGATGTGCAAGAGCAAACTTTAACTCAACTGTACCTCGTCGAATCCAACAGTAAAAAGAAAGATTGGGAAGTTTGGGCGGACAGTGCTCATAAAGGCATGGGCTCTGCCGTATGGGAATTGGAAAAGGTCAAAGCCGAATTTTTTTCCGAAAACGTGACCTACAAAGTCAACGGCGCCAAGGGGACCGTGGATGAGGCCAAAAAAGACATGATCATCGAAGGTGACGTCAAATTAGTCTCGAGTAATGGCTACATTTTTTTTACTAATAAACTTGTGTATAACCCCACCACGAAATCCATCAACTCCAGAGACAAGGTGAGCGTGGAAGGGCCGAATGAGGGGCATGGTCGACTCTACATGGAAGGCACCGGCTTGAATGTGAGTTTGGTCAGCAACCTCATGGTCTTGGAAAAAGATGTGCTGGGGCACAAGCCCATGAGTCAACAGAGGGCGATGAGTATTCGTTCCCAGAGAGCCGAATTTAGTGGCACGGAGCAGACCGCTATTTTTAAAAATAACGTCGTGATTAAAGTGGACAAAATGGTGGTCAAAGGAAATTTCGCCAATTTTCAGTACAAAAATGGGAAATTGGACACTTTGACTATGGATGGCGGAATTCATATGCAGGATCAAAATAAAATTGGTTCCTCTGGCGAGGCGATCGTGTATTTTAATGAAGATAAGTATGTATTCCGCAAGAAACCGTTTGTGACCCAAGGGGAAAACGAGTTGATTGGCGACGAAATTGTGATTTTTAATGGGGGGCAACGAGTTCAGGTGCGAAACGCCAAAGCTCAGTACCAACAGCAATCGGAGAAGGCTCAGTGAGTGAATTGAAATACAGCGAATTGATCGCGACCAAGATTTCTAAAGCCTATAAGAAACGCGTCGTTGTGAAAGACGTTTCTCTCAAAGTCCAATCGGGGCAAATCGTGGGGCTCCTCGGTCCCAATGGTGCAGGAAAAACCACAAGCTTTTACATGGTCGTTGGAATTATCACTCCGGATTCAGGTGAAATCACTGTCGATGGGGCCTCGATCAGTAAGCTCCCGATGCATGAACGCGCCACGTTCGGTATTAGTTATCTCCCCCAAGAGCCGAGCATTTTTAGAAAGCTCACCGTCAAAGAAAATTTGTATGCCGCCATCGAGGCCTCCACTCATGCACGCGGTCGTCGGAATGAACGCTACGAGCAATTGATTTCGGATTTCAGCATTGAGCATATCGTCAATAATTATGGCTATTCGCTTTCGGGCGGTGAACGCCGCCGAGTGGAGATTGCTCGATCTTTGGCGGGCTTTCCAAAGTTTATATTACTGGACGAGCCTTTCGCCGGGATCGATCCCATTGCGGTGGCTGAGATTCAAAAAATTATTCGCAAATTGAAAGAGAAAAATATCGGGGTCCTAATTACAGACCATAACGTGAGAGAGACCTTAGAAATTTGCGATCATGCCTATATAATGAAGGAAGGAAGTGTTCAAGTTCAGGGCACCTCCAAGGAGATCACAGAATCTCCAATAGCTCGTAAATTTTATTTGGGTGAAAACTTTAAGTATTAAACAACAAGAGAAGGTTCCATGTCGATTTCGATGAAGCAAAGTATGGCCTTGCGCCAAACACTCAAGATGACGCCACAGCTTCAGCAGGCGATTAAACTTTTACAGCTTTCCCGTTTAGAATTAGAGACCGCAGTCCGCAAGGAAATGATGGAGAACCCCGTGCTCGAAGAGGGCGCGGATGAAAAAGAAACTCCGGCCGAAGCGGCCAACGCCGAGAGCGGAACGACCGCTAACGAACAAGATCCCCGCAAGCAAGATGAGTTCGAGTGGGATTCCTACTTTGAAAATCAAAATAAATCCCGCGAGCGATCCGCCGGCGGCAATGAAGAGATCATGAACTATGAGAACATCATTGCGACCAAAGAATCCTTGCATGATCACTTGCACTGGCAGGCCAGCATGTATGGCTTTAACGAGGAAGAATTGCATTTAGCGACGATCTTGATCGACTCGATCAATGATGACGGCTACATTTCCGCACCGTTGGCTGAGATTGCCCAGGAAGAAAAAGTTTCGGAAAAAGATCTTGAAGAGACATTGCCGTTCATCCAAGAGTTTGATCCTCCGGGTGTCGGTGCGAGAGATCTTCAAGAGTGCTTATTGGTGCAAGCAAAACATCTCCAGGAAGATACCAAAGATTTCGTCAAGCTCATCACCAATCACATGAAAGATCTTGAGCGTAAAAACTATCAAAACATCGCGAAGGAAATGGGACTTCAGCTCGAAGAAGTGATCGACATGTGTAAGATCATTAACACCATGGATCCCAAGCCCGGTCGGCAGTTTTCCACCAACGACACTCACTACGTGACTCCCGATGTGTATGTTTACAAAGTGGGAGATGAGTACGTTGTTTCTTTGAACGAAGATGGGCTTCCTAAGTTAAGAATTTCGAATTTTTATAAAAACATGGCGCAGAAAAAGGGCGGACCTAAAAACGAAGCTCAAGATTATGTGCAGGATAAATTACGTTCAGCGCTTTGGCTCATTCGTTCGATTCATCAGCGCCAACGCACGATCTACAAAGTGACCGAGAGTATTGTAAAACATCAGGGTGAGTTTTTCGAAAAGGGCACCTCGTTTATTAAGCCCATGATCCTTCGTGATATTGCCAACGACATCGGTATGCACGAGTCCACGGTGAGTCGGGTGACGACAAACAAGTACGTTCACACTCCCCAGGGAATCTACGAACTTAAATATTTCTTTAACTCGGGAATCTCTACAGATGATGGAGATTCATTAGCGAGCGAATCGGTCAAAATGAAGATCAAAGATTTGGTTTCTGACGAGGATAATAAAAAACCATTGTCGGATCAAAAGCTGGTCGATCTTCTTAAAAAAGACGGGATCATTATTGCTCGTCGAACCGTGGCGAAGTATCGCGACATGTTGAAAATCTTGCCTTCCAGCAAACGCAAAAAAGGGTTCTAGGTTTTCTACCGAAAAGCAAAACATCGGTCTTGGGTTTGCTTGGGGTTGACGGTATTTGAACGCCACTAGGTTCTGAGTTTAGATAAGAGATAAGATGCGCAGTCATACTGCGCTTTTGTAGATGCCCCGTTTTATTTTAATTAGTATTATAATTCAGTTAATCTTTTCGATACAGCGAGTGGAAGCAAACGCTCCGAACTTGTAGGCGGCTAAGTTTTTAGGCCTTTTAGATTTATGGCCATCTCTGATCTGTATTTAAGACGATTGTGAACGCCACATAGGACTTGCAGGTTATCTACCGTATTGTTTCCGCCGCGGCTCCAGCTTTGTATGTGATCCAACTGTAAAAATCTGCGGTTGTCGCAGGATTTGCCGTTTTGGTCTTTGTAAGCACATACGGCATTGGGATGAAGTAATTTTTTACGAATGGTTTGAGAAATATATCGTCTTCGAAGGGCCTGAGGAGTGGGGTCGCGCTTGGAGCGAATTGTTTCAGAAGTTTCAGAGGCTATGCCGTCATTCACTTCCGCTACGGCAGTGGATTTCGGAGCTCTCTTTGGATTTTTTGGTGATCGAATGTGGGTACGACGAGCTAATTCCTTCTTCGCTAGATAAGTGAGCGTATCGGCCCAGTTGGCGTTGGCTCCGGTATGAGCGATCATATCTTGAGCTTTCTCCAGAATCACCATTTGTTCTTGAGTTAAAGTCAGCGTGAGGGTCACGGAATTATCTTTGTGCAGAAGTTCTTTTTCATATTTTGGAACGGGAATATTTAATCTATGAGCGATAATTTGTTCGGTTTCTTTTTGGCTCAACTTTTCGATTTGAGTGAAAAGTTCCCGATTATCGTGCGGGGTTAAATGAGTGTTTTTAATTCTTTTTTGATCACGCGAGGCCTTTTGAACCTGTGTCGCCTGCGATAAGGTGATGTCGCCATTTTCAAATTTAACAATCACTTCTGGCATTTCTTGTAAAAGACGTGCGGCATCGATTCTTCGCATGGCCGAACCTGGACTGTAGCCAATTTCGCGGGTGAGATAATCAAATAAACTCGTGAAGCCTTTTTCTATAAAAAGTCTGCGCCGATCAATCTCGGCAATATAGCGAATTATTTCTGCCGTCATTTTTCGTTCGCTCGCCACCGACTTTTCGAAACTTAAAACGAGCTCTTTGTTGTTCATGTTTTTGAAATCCATTTTTTTCCTCCATCAGAAGGGAATATAACACTTGTTTTTAAAATTGATGGTTTGCAGTTTTTGATGACCGGACAAATTTAAAAAGACATTTATAAGATCACTTTAACTTTCTCTTAACCTCCTGTGGAGGGAGATTTAAAGTCACGCGTGATGCTCTACGCACAACTTTAAAACCTTTCTATAAACGCGAATAAAACAGCAAGAAATCCTGTCAAATTTATTCCAAAAAAATCCACCGGATTGACGCTCTGCTGGTATCGCTGCGGCAGTTGGTTTCGACCTTTACTCCGTTTTTAGTACCGGTAAATTATTTTTCTTCTCTAGCATAGACTTTTCACCGAACCGAAACTTTCCTCAATCGTAGGTTCAACTCGATCGCGCTCACCCGGCCTTGATTTTTGCAGAAACAGATTCTACAACTTTAGAGCTATGGTTCGCCTTTTTGTATTCCTCTCTTTATTTTACGTTCACTCTTCGCACGGAAAAGTCCTCCTCGTTTCGGATATTGATGATACTTTGAAGGTGTCTCGCGCTCAGAATTTATTTTGGAATGTGATCAATGCCTATCGGTCGGGGCCCTCGTTTCGGGGGATGGCCGAGCTTTACGGGATGTTGGCTCAGCATAAGGACGTTAAAATTGTCTATGTGACGAATGCCCATGATTTTTTTATGCGCCAAAGCCATAGTGCTTTCCTCAAGAAGCATAAGTTTCCCGAAGGGGATATTTTCTTTTGGTCCCAGGGTTATAAATCCGAACACAAATTCGCCACTTTGTCTGAGCTGCTTAAAGATAAAAACTACGAGCTTGTGATTTTAGTGGGCGACAACGGAAAGGCAGATCCTATGGTCTATAAAAAGATTGAGACCGCTTTTCCAGAGACGCGCTTTGTGACCTTTATTCGAGATCTTTATGCGAACGGTGGAACTCCTCTCGAGGACGGGGCGAAAGCTTTTATGAGCTCGGCAGAGGTTTCGCGAGAGCTTTGCAAGATGGGCTTAATCCCGCCAGCCTCGGAGCTCCAGTTCCGAGCCACGATCAATCAAGAGCTACGTCACAAAGTTATCGTAGAAAATCAGGTTTATGATGCCGCATGGACACGAAAAGCTCCCATGCTCGACGAAAAACCTTGTCTAAAATCCTCGCATCCTTAAAAATAAGTCCATGAAATTCATTCTTATTTTGATTTTAAGTATTACTTTTGCCGGCCCAGTGTGGGGTCGAATGCTTGTCGTGTCGGATATTGATGACACTCTCAAGGTGTCTCATGTGAAAAGTTTTTTTGATAGCTTAGCCAATGCCAATAAGGCCGGGCCTGTGTTTAGAGGAATGGTAGACATTTATAACGAGCTCGTTACGCAGAATGATCTCGATTTGATTTATGTCACCAACGCTCCCGAGTCCCTTATGTATTCAAGTCATACCTATTTTATTCAGTACAATGGATTTCCTCAGAGTCCCATTTATTTTTGGACACAGGGGGAGCAGTCTCTGCATAAATTAAATGTCATCAGTCAGTTGCTCGACACGCAAAAGTACGATGCGGCTATTCTTATTGGGGATAATGGCGAAAAGGATACAAAGATTTACGCGGAGATTCGGCAACGTTATCCTCAAATTAAAATAAAGATTCTTATTCGAACGCTGTATGCGGACGGAACCCCGTTAGTCGCACCAGCAAAAGCGTTTATGCACCCGGGAGAGCTATCCCTGCCCCTGTGTCGTGCTGGTTTACTCGATATTCAAAAAGAACAGAGTTTTCGTCGGCGAATGAATAGCGAAATTAAAAATAAAATAGAAACAGAAAATCAGGTCTTCGAACAAGAGTGGACCGTCAAAGTCCCACTAATCAAAGAGAGTCCTTGTAAATAGGACTCCCTCTCAAAAAAATTAATTCGAGCAGCGATCGAAGGAAATACTTTCAGATTCATCGCCTATAGTGAGGTCGGCCGTTCCGCAACCTGTGATGGTCACTGAGGCCGTTCCACCGCTGGAGCAAGAGCCCGCCCACGTGCCCGACGTGGGGCAATTGCAGGATGAGTTATTCCACGTTACGTTCGTCGGCACAAAGTTACAAACATTGCCACTATTATTGTTTGTCACTCTGAGATTACCGCCGGTCATCACACGAGAAGCGCGAGTGGTTCCGACCACGCTGATCGGTGATGTGATCGTGGTTGTGTAATCGAAGAGCGTCGAGCCGGCGATCGAAAAGGTACGACGAACTCCGTCGTTGGTGACCGAGAACGTTTTGTTGCTGCCAGAGCCCGAATCCCAAGTGATTCGTTGTCCGATGCTCCCGGTCTTTTCAACATCCAGAGTGGCGTTACGTAAACCGCTCACCGAAAAGTCGGGAACTCGAGTGATGTGACTTCCCGCAGTTCCCAAAGAGCAGTTGGTGACGCCAGCGCCACCCCACGTGAGAATAACTGTTCCGTTGAAGGTGGCTTGGCCCACGGTGCATCCCGCGAAATCACGAGTGATTAAGGTTCCGGAGCACGAACCGAACCCCGGCGCCGAACTGCACGAGGCCGCAAAGGCTTGTGGGAAAAGACTACTAAAAATAGGAGTGTCCTGAGGAGCTAAACGCTTAAAGGTTTTCCTCACACCCTCTTTAAATTGAAGTTCGTTGGTAGCGAGAGTTCCTGAGGACTGACCGGCCTCGTCCACAGACGCCATAACGTCGCCGATTTGTTGTCCCACTTCCTGATTATCAACGGCATCTTCGTCTTTGCTACATGCGAGCAGAAGGCCGCTCGAGATCAATGCGATAGAGATTAATTTGAGTAAATTCATGGCTCCTCCTGAGTCGTTCAATTCCGAAAAACATTTCGGCACCCCATATTTTCTCAAAAGGGAGGAGGATCGGCAACGGAAGTGCCATAAAAATTATTAGCTCAAACTTAAGCGACAAGGGCTATGACCTAGGTCTTATTTTTGGACGTCTAAAAAAGAGAAGGATCCATCACGAGTGTTTGGATCCTTTATTCATAATTACAAGAGGAGTGGAATTACTTTTTAGCTGCAGCTGAAGAGATGGCAGTGGCGATGCGGCCCACTTTGCGAGAGGCTGTGCTCGCGTGAATGATTCCTTTTTGTGCTGCTTTTGCGATCTTAGAAGAAAAATCTCTGTAGAGTTCTTCGATTTTATCTGCAGCTCCAGAGGACATTGCTTCTCTGAGTTTTCTTTCGCTCGTGCGAACAGCTTTTTTAGTTTGTTGATTGCGATCACGTCTTACGATTGCTTGACGAGCTTGTTTTTCTGCTGACTTAATATTTGCCAAGGTAATTCCTCCACAGTACTCTTTAATCCGAGGCACAGATCTATAATAAAAACAGGCATTTAACAAGCCTTTTTCGGACTAAAATGAGGCCACTCCCCGATGTCTAAAAAGCAAGATTCCGTAGTAAAATCAGCCATTTATTTTGCAACTGGGACATTTGCCAGTCGAGTGTTGGGGCTTATTCGAGATGCTTTATTTGTCGCGGTCTTTGGGAAAACGGTCTCGGATGCGTGGTTGGCGGCGTTTCGCTTTCCCAATTTATTCCGTCGCATCTTTGGAGAGGGTGCGCTGTCGGCCTGCTTTATTCCTGTTTATATCGATCACAAAGAGCAGGGGGATGATGCCAAACGCGCCCAGCTGACTGCGGGATTGTTGATGGTGCTCTCCTTAATACTCATTCCTTTTACCGTGGTGATGATTTTGGGAATGGAAACCATCATGCCTTGGATCGTCAGTGGCGACGGATTTACCGCTGTGCCCGGAAAAGTCGACATGACCATCACCATGACAAAAATCATGTTTCCGTTTTTGTACCTGATGAGTTTGTTTGCCTACTTCATGGCGATCTTGAATGCGCACAAAAAGTTCATGGCATCGGCACTGGCGCCTTGCTACTTTAACCTCGTTAACATTGCAGCCAGTTTGTACTGTTACATCACCGGGGAGATTTCGGGAACGTTGTTGTCGTGGGCGGTGATTGTCGGGGGATTTTTTCAGTTTGTGACCTTACTTCCTACATTTTTTAAATTAAATATTCCGCTCGACTGGTCGTGGAGGAATATTTATTCGCCGTCGGTCCGAAAAGTGTTGCGCGCCTTTGTGCCGAGTCTTATCGGGTTGGGTATTGTGCAATTTATGGGATTAATTAACATCTCATTTGCGTCTCACCTGCAGGAAGGATCTGTCACTTATATTTATCTCGCGGATCGACTCTTGGAGCTCCCATTATCGATGGTGGCAGTCAGTTTAGGAACGGTGCTTTTGCCGACGCTGTCTGAAAGATTAAGTCGCGGGGATGTTTTGGGATTTAAGTCCGA